>JAFTTU010000188.1 GCA_017466635.1 Bacteroides sp. | reverse complement strand
TATGTGGAAATCTGCGATTCGGCTCAAGTCCGTGCCCAAGGCAAGGTGGCATTGAACCAAGGAAAGGGCTGGGCATGCATCCAGTTGCCCCCAACCATGCATTCGGGCGTCTATCAGCTCACGGCCTATACCCGATACATGAGAAACTTGAATTCGGAGAGTTTTCCCCGCAAATACCTGGCTGTACTGAATACCCTCGGCTCATCGACCGAAGACAACCTGATAGCCAATGATTCTACCGCTTTCCCGAAGGCGGTTTCAGACGCATCGGAGAGTCACCTGATGAAGACCGACAAGAAGGTCTATGGACTCCGCGAGAAGGTGGCATTGACATGGTCAGCTCATTTGGCGGAAGCCAAGGACTTGACCCTTTCGGTGGTTCGCAAGGATTGTGAAGTGAAGCTTCCTCAACCGAAGGTCGCTTCTCCGGTTCCGGCAGGAGGCGAACGATGGATAGCCGAGTGCGAAGGACATATCGTGACGGGTAGGGTAGAGGGCACCTCACTTCCGGAGCAATTGCTCACACAGTTGTCTTGTGTCGGAAAGGAAATGAAGGTATTCGAAGGCAAGAAGAAAGAGGCCGATTCCTATCGTTTCTATACCTATGGTGTGAACGGTCAGCAGGACATCGTATTGTCGGCATTGGACAATGTAGGGCGTGCTTACCGCATGGAAGTGGAGACTCCGTTTGCCGAGCTTCTTCCTCGCCAGCTTCCCGACTTGTATTGTCGTTACGATGAATCGGCAATGATATCCCGCAGTGTTGCCTTGCAGTTGACTCAAGCCATGCCGAAGGCCGTACTTCCGAAAGCATTGGAACCGGTCATCTATGGACAATTGCCTAGCAAGACTTATAACTTGGATGAATACGTCCGCTTCAATACCGTGAAGGAATGTATCGTCGAGTTTGTTTTGGGAGCCGCCATGGAAAAGCAGGGAGACAAGACCGTCATCAAAATGCTTCAGGAAGACAGCAAGGCCTACAACATGTTCCCCGTCTTGGTATTGATAGACGGAGTCGCTTTCTACAATCATGCCGAAGTCTTGGCTTACAATGGTCATAATGTGCAATACATCCATCAGTATCGTGGCAACTATGCCTTGGGAGAAACCCTTTATGGAGGTATCCTGTCACTGATTACGCATCGGGGAACCATGCAGGACATGCGTATCAACAAGGACATGCAGATGCTGGCCTACGAGTTTCCGCAAGACCGTCCTGCCTTCGAATTGCCGGACTATGGAAAGGCAGAAGTGAAGGCATCGCGCAGACCGGACTTCCGCCATACCCTCTATTGGAATCCGTCCGTTGAGGGCAAGACCGAAGCCTCGTTCTACACCTCCGATTTGGAAGGCACCTATGTAGCGACCTTGCAAGGGGTGGATGCAGAAGGAAAGAAGATTGAGATTGAGTGGGAGTTTGTGGTGGAGTTATGAGTTATTAAAGCTATATGTCATTCTGTTCTGAATGACAATGAAAAACGTTCAAAGAGCTGCTTGGGGAGAAATCCTTGGGCAGCTCTTTGAACGTTTTTATCAATCGATGGATTAGCTTCCGCTTTGTTGGGTAGCCATGATGTCATCGCCACTGATGCTCTTGGCGGTCTTCTTCACGCTAGCTTTCAATTCGCCGAATCGCCAGCTGATGCTGACACCATAAAACGATTGCGCATATTTGCTCTTGCTTTGCGTACGGAAGGTAGATGTCAACGTTTCGCTTTCTGAAGTACGATATTTGTTGAAGCTGTTGTTCGTATTGAGGGATACGGTCAGTCGCTTGTTCTTCAGGAACGAGCGGTTCAGCCCGAAACCATAGTACGAATAGGAACTACCCTTGCCCTGCATGCTGATGTATGGCGTACTGCCTCCATAATAGGCACTGAAGCGGAGGTCCCACGGCAAGGTGTATTGGAAGTTCAGGTTCATGTTGCCTTGGAAGCCATGATTCTTGGCATCCAGTTGGTCGGATTTGCTCTTGTAATCATTGTAGCTACCTCCAGCATTGATGGAAATGCGCATCTTGTTTCCGGGGTTCCAGTTGAGCCAAATGAAAAGGTCGGTGGTCTGTGCACGACCGATGTTGGCATACGTGCTGTGCTGGATTCCGTCCTGCATGAAGGTATAGCTCTGGATGCTGTTGTTTACCAAACGATAGCTCAAGTTGATGTTGGTGCTGAACTTGGCACTGAACGAATTGATGCTCAATCCGAAGCGGTGCGACTTGGCTGGGTCGAGGTCCGGATTACCATAGTGTACGCTGGTCGGGTTGCTGGTGTTGCGGAACGGGTTCAGCAAGTTGATGTTCGGGCGGGAGATACGCATCTGATAGGAGAGCGAAAGCATCTTCGAAGGTGCCAACTGATAACCTACACGGAACGAGGGAACCAGGTTGTCGAATCCTGCATCGAAGTTCCGTTCCGGCATCTTCTCGTACTTCACATTGCTGAACGTATGTTCGTAGCGGACTCCTGCCTTGGCGCTCACCTTCTTGGTCTTCACCATATAGTCCGCGTATGCGGAGGCAATGTCGTGTCTTTGTTGATAATACGATTCAGGACGTTCGTCCAGGTAATAGTCGTTGTCTGTAACGCTTTTCTTGTAATAATCGCTTTCACTCTTGTTGTTGCGAAGGATGTACTTTCCCCCAAAGTCGATGCTGTGCACCTTGTTGATGGGGTTGGTATAGTCCAACTGGAAGATATGTTCGTCCGTACGTGCTTCGTTGTCATAGAATTGGTTGAACAGATAGCTGGCATCGTAAGGATAATCCTTGATGTCGTCGTAGTCTGTATGCGATTCGCTTGCGTTGGGCGAACTTCCGTATCGATAAGAGAAGGTGAGGTATTCGCCTTTCTTCTTGAAGGAATGCTGATAGTCGAAGTTGGCATTGAAGTGTGTAGAGCTGTTTTCACTTTGGCTGATGAGGTTGTACGAATAGGCGTGTTGACGTTGGGCATTCATCATCTTTGTGGTGCCAAGACTATTGCTTTCGCTACCATAGCCGAACAGGTTGCCCGAGAAGGTAATCAAGTTTAACGTGTCTATCTCGTAGCTTCCTTCCATATAGCCGAATTGGCTGTATGACTTGCTTTTGTGCGAACTGTTTTGTATCAGGTACTTATAATCTTCAGAAGTAAAGTCTTCGCGTTCGCTTTCCGAATAGCTTCGCGGATTGTTGAAGCTGTTGTTGTACGAGTAGTTGCCCGTAACGGTGAACTTGCCGATTTGTACCGTACCGTATGCACTGGCACCGGCACCCCGGTTGTTGGCATTGGCATTGAGGGTCACGTTGTATCCTTCCAGTTTTCGGCTGGTGGTAATGATGTTCAGGATGCCACCGATACCTTCGGCATCATACTTGGCACCCGGTTCGGTAATGACTTCGATGGACTTCACCGAGTTGGCGGGAAGGCTCTTGAGCACGTCTTTCGGATTGTTGCTCATCAGGCTATTCGGCTTTCCGTTTACATGGACCACAAAACTGCTGCTACCGTTCACTTGGATGTTGTCTTCGCCATCGATGGTCACGAAAGGCACCTTGCGGAGCATCTCCAGGGTAGAATTGGTCTTGGAGTCGGGGTCATCTTCCACGCTATAAGTCACCTTGTCAATCTCGGCTTTCACCAAAGGCTTTTGTGCCACCACTTCCACACCTTTCAGCATCTCTGCCGATTCGGCAATGAGCAATGTACCCAAGTCGGCCACAGGCTTGTCTTCGGTCACGGAGAAGTCGCGGATGACGGTCGTCTTTCCTACGGATGAAAAGTGGATGATGTATTTTCCCGGTGCTTTCAGCTTTTCGTTGAACTTGCCGTTGGTTTGCGTCACGGCTGCATATACGGCTTTTTGGGTGTCGTTCGGGGTGAAGATTCGGATGGTGGCGTATGGCTCACCTTCGTGTGTCAAGGAGTCTACCAGAACTCCCTTTACGGAAAAATTCTTGTTGGCTGTCTTTTGTGCTTGGAGGTTCGTTGTGGCTCCCAGTACGATGCTGAGCATCAGCATCCATTGAATGAGGTTTTTCATGTTCTTGTCGCTTTTTTAATGATTTTGTGCAAAATAACCTATAAATACGCAAACTAACAAGTTTAGTTAACATATTTATAGGTTATTGACATTCTGTAACTATAAAACAGTTAAACAGAAAACAGTTATTTCATTTCGAAGGACTGTTGGCCAATCATTGTGCCATCGGCAAAGATGTATACGTTGTAAGTACCTGCCGGCAAGTATTCTTCCACGTCCCAATAGACGGTCACGGTCTGTTCTTCGCCGGTGTACTCGATGTACTTCTTGATGGAGTAAGCCAACTGGCGGTTTTCGTACGGGAAGGTATCCGATTCGTTCTTGCTCAGCACTTCGTTGTCCGGCTTGGCGATGCGGATATAGAGAGTACGTTCACCGGTCTTGGCGGTAATGTTCTTGACGAGGGTAAACGATACGGCAATCTTCTTCACGTCCTTCACCTTCTTGGCGGTCTTTCCACGTTTGTTCTTCGGCTGGATATTGATGTTGGTAGCATCCAGCTGTGCGGCCAAGGTCACCTTTTCGTTCAGGCTCTTCTTTTCTTCGGCCAAGGTGTTGATTTGGCGGGTCGCTTCCGAGTACTTCTTCTTCACTTCCTTGTTTTCGGTCGTCAATGCCTCGTTGAGCTTGTTCAAGGAGTCTATTTGGATGACATAGCTACGTAATACGGCACGAACCGTCTTCAGTTCCTTCTTCAAGCGCATGATTTCGGCGGCATTGCTGGTCTTCACCTGTCGAAGTTCTTCCAGCAAGCGTTGGGTCTTGAGCTTCTCGCTTTCCAGTTTCTGACGGAGCGAGTCGTTGTTGATTTGAACCTGAAGCTCATCGTATTGGGTGGCAAATGTGGTATATTCGTTTTCCATCTCTTCCTTTTCGATGGCGAAGAGTTCGGTCATTTCCTTGTTCTCCTGAACTTGCTGGAATGCAAAGAAAGAAACACCCCCGATAATGGCTATCAGTAGGATGATAATGATAATCAGTTTTTTGTTCTTGTCCATGGTATATTGTTTATTTGTCGCAAATGTACAATATTTATGTATATTGTCCGAAATTTGCCATGGATTTTTTTCTTCAAGTCGGAATAAGATTGTAAATTTGCAGAAGTGAACCTATGAATTTTTAATTATCAACTTAAATAAATATTGAGATTATGTCAAAAGTAACCGTAGTAGGCGCTGGTAACGTAGGCGCTACATGTGCAAATGTTCTTGCTT
>JAFTTU010000187.1 GCA_017466635.1 Bacteroides sp. | reverse complement strand
GGAAGCCGCCCTTCGGTGACCCGCGAACAGGACACTGCCCTTCGCTTGGAAGAGTTTCTGAAGCGTCGCTATGAAATCCGTTTCAATCAGATGACCGACGATTTGGAATACCGCGAGCGGAACAGCATCCGTTTCAGCTTCACCGCACTGGACAAGCGGGCAAGGAACAGCATCGCTATCAACGCCCTGAAGGAAGGCATTCAGGCTTGGGACAGGGACATCGACCGATTCCTGCACTCCGACTATGTACCGATGTACAATCCCGTGGAGGAATACCTGTTCGAATTGGGCGAATGGGACGGACGCGACCGCATCCGTGAGCTGGCGGAAAGGGTGACATGCAATCATCCCCATTGGCGTGACCTGTTCTACCGTTGGTTCCTGAGCATGGTGGCACATTGGCTGGGTCGTGACAAGCAGCACGGCAACGCCACCACACCGGTGCTTGTCGGTCCGCAAGGGTATCGCAAGTCCACCTTCTGCCGCATCCTCTTGCCTCCCGAACTCCGGTTCGGCTATACGGACAGCCTGGACTTCAGCAGCAAGCGCGATGCCGAACGCTATCTGGGCCGATTCTTCCTGGTGAATCTTGACGAGTTCGACCAAATCAGCGTCAACCAACAGGCGTTCCTGAAACATCTGTTGCAGAAACCGTCGGCCAGCCTCCGCAAGGCATACAGTTCGAGCATTCAGGAAGTGCGCCGATATGCCTCGTTCATCGCCACGAGCAACCACAAGGATTTGCTCTCCGACCTTTCGGGCAACCGACGTTTCATCTGTGTGGAGGTGACAGCACCTATCGACACGAACATCACCGTGAACTACGACCAGCTCTATGCACAGGCTTTCCATGCCGTGATGCATGGCGAACGCTATTGGCTGGACGATACCGATGAGGCATTGCTCAAGGAAAGCAACGAAGAATTCCGTCAGGTCACTCCGTTGGAACAACTGTTGTTGAGCCGTTTCAGTGTAGCTTCACCGGAAGAAAACGACGGCGAATGGTTGATGGCCATCGAAATCTTCAATGCCTTGCAGGAAGGAATCCGGGACAAATTGCCTCTAGGGAAGGTTTCACATCTAGGAAGACTGCTCAAGAAATGGGAAGTTCCCAACAAAAGGACACTAAAAGGAAGCCTTTATTACTTGAAAAAGCTTCCAAAACAGGGACAAATGTAGGGAAAACAGCTTCCCTACATGCTTTTAACAAGTTCCCTACATGGCTATTTTGTTGATTATCAATGCTTATGTAGGTATGTAGGGAATGTAGGTAATAAATAACATCATGGAAGAGTATGGCAAAATATATCAAACAGGAAGTGCCCGACATGCAGAAGACGGGCGAACAGAAGGTCTTTTATCGACTGAAGGTGGAACGTAACGTGGATTTTGAAGAATTCATCCGCAAGCTCTGTTCCTATCATCATGGCATCAGCCGTGGGGAGGCGTTGCGTGTGTTGGTCAGTGCATCGGAGGTACTTGCCAAGCTGTTGGGCGAAGGCTACTCGGTGTCACTGGACGATTGGGGTACGTTCAAGGCAACCGTCGGACTGGAAGAAGGCAAGGAGATGGACACCATCGACGGGGACGAGAGCAAACGCAATGCCCGTAGCCTCCAGTTGGACGGAGTGAGTTTCATGGCCGACAAGAAACTGGTACGGAATGCGAGAAGCCACTGCAAGCTGGAACGTGCCGGTATTGTCCGTGTGAACCGTTCGCCATATAGTAAAGAGGAGCGTCTGCAGAAAGCCCTCGACTATCTGGAGGTGAACCAGGTACTGAAAGTAAGCCAATACATGGCCCTTACCGGACTGTCACACACGACCGCTGCCAATGAACTTCGTGCCTTCAGCCGTGATGCTTCATCGGGCATCGGCAAGGTGGGGAGGAGACCGGCGGTGGTGTATGTGAAAAAAGCAAAAGAATAAATTCTATAGGTTGAAAGATATTTTGTTCTCTAAAACTAGGAAATGTAAAGTTATTCTCTTAAATTTGCGTATTATTGGTTTAACATTTTAAATTTTTAAACTTATGGAAAACGAAGAATTGATCAAATTAGTGACTGAGAAGGCCAACAAATGGCTTACTCCTGCATATGATGCAGAGACTCAGGCTGAAGTGAAGCGCATGCTCGAAAGCGAAGACAAGACTGATCTTATCGAATGTTTCTACAAGGATTTGGAATTCGGTACAGGTGGTTTGCGCGGTATCATGGGCGTTGGTAGCAACCGTATGAACATCTACACTGTAGGTGCTGCTACTCAAGGTCTTTCTAACTACTTGAACAAGAACTTTGCTGACTTGGAACAAATCTCTGTATGTATCGGTCATGACTGCCGTAACAACAGCCGTTTGTTCGCAGAAATCTCTGCTGACATCTTCTCGGCAAATGGTATCAAGGTTTATTTGTTCGACGACATGCGTCCGACTCCTGAAATGTCATTCGCTATCCGTCACCTCGGTTGCCAGAGCGGTATCATCTTGACTGCTTCTCACAACCCGAAGGAATACAACGGTTACAAGGCATACTGGGACGATGGTGCACAGGTTTTGGCTCCGCACGACAAGGGTATCATCGCTGAAGTGAACAAGATTGCTTCTGCTGCTGACATCAAGTTTGAAGGAAACAAGGATTTGATTCAGATTATCGGTGAAGATATCGATAGCGTTTACTTGGATAAGGTTCACACTATTTCTATCGACCCTGAAGTTATCAAGCGTCAGAAGGACTTGAGCATCGTATTTACTCCAATCCACGGTACAGGTATGATGTTGGTTCCGCGTGCTTTGAAGCAATGGGGCTTTGAAAACGTTCATTGCGTAGAAGAACAGATGGTGAAGAGCGGTGACTTCCCAACCGTAATCTCTCCGAACCCTGAAAACGCTGAAGCATTGTCAATGGCTATCGAATTGGCCAAGAAGATCAATGCTGACATCGTGATGGCTACTGACCCGGATGCTGACCGTGTAGGTATGGCTTGCAAGGACGACAAGGGCGAATGGGTATTGGTTAACGGTAACCAGACTGCTTTGATTTTCTTGTATTACATCATCAAGAACCGTATCGCTACCGGTAAGATGAAGGATACAGACTTCTGTGTGAAGACTATCGTAACTACAGAATTGATCAAGACAGTTGCTGACAAGAACAACATCGAAATGCGTGACTGCTACACTGGTTTCAAGTGGATTGCTCGTGAAATCCGTTTGAGCGAAGGCAAGCAACAATACATCGGTGGTGGTGAAGAAAGCTACGGCTTCTTGGCTGAAGACTTC
>JAFTTU010000096.1 GCA_017466635.1 Bacteroides sp. | reverse complement strand
TTTTGTTTCGGTATTCTCATTGGGCCTTTGGGCTTGCACCGGTAAACAGAAGGTAGAATACAAGAACCTCAGTTCCGCCCAATTCGAGGAACTGATTAAGTCTCCCAATGTTCAGTTGGTAGATGTCCGGACTTTGGCCGAACACATGGAAGGACACATCCCGGGAAGCCTCAACATCAATGTGAAGGACGAACAATTCTCCAGTTGTGCCGATGATTTATTAGACAAAGACAAGGAAGTAGCCGTTTATTGCCGTAGCGGGCGCCGAAGCAGAACCGCAGCCGACATACTCGTCAAGAAAGGTTTCAAAGTCTATAATCTGGACAAAGGAATCTTGAACTGGATAGAAGAAGGACGAGAGATTGAGAAATAACGGAAGGAAGCAATTATCAGTAAACAATTTTCATTTAAGGATCCCTCCCATTTTACAGCTTTTAACAGATTCCGTTGTGCTAAGTGTGCGGAATCGCACGGAAATCGTGCGATTTCGCACACTTTTTCATACCCCCTATTTTCGTCTTTCTCTTCATAATCAGTCGATTAACGTTCTGGCACGGTTTTTGCTGTATAATAAATATACGAACGAACAAAAATTGTATCTTTGAGACATGATTACACACTATTTGAAAGTTGCCTTGCGCAACCTGTTGAAGTACAAAACTCAGACCGCCATCAGCGTAATGGGACTGGCCATAGGACTTGCATTCTTTATCTACGGACTGCATTGGTTGAACTATGAAACCTCTTACGACAGCTTCTATCCGGAAGCCGAACGAAGTTACTTGGTATATACCCAAGATGAGAACAACAAGGTAGGATATAGCCCAACAGCCTTGGCTGACTTTATTCGCGAATATCTGCCCGAAGCAGAAGTCGTAACCCATAGTTATAAAAATCTAAGTATCAATTATCGTTTTGATGAAACAACAATAAAAACTCCCCATTTCATGTCAGTGGACACCTGTTTCATCCAAATTTTCCCACAGACATTGGTCTGCGGAAAAAATCCGGAACGTCCGGATGAAATCATCGTGAGTGAATCATTCGCCAAACAGCATTTCCGTTTACCGGAAAAAGCATTGGGCATTACATTGACACAAGAAGCTTCACGTGGTATTCTGACAGATGCCCGCCAGCTACGTATTGTGGGAGTAATGACAGATGCTCCACAAAATGCGAACATGGCTCCAGAAGGTTATTACATTAAGTGGCAAGCAAAAGGAATAGACATCAACAATCCGAACTATTGGAACCACGACTTAGCATACACACACCTGAGGCTGAAAAAAGGAGTAAAAGTGGAGAATTTCACCAATCATTTGGAAAAGGCCATCAGCCAACTGGACGTAGCGAAGGATAAATCGTTCAAAGTCATCCCTCTCCACCTGCAACATTTCGAATTCGCTTCCGAAGAATCCTTCTCCTATTCTGCCATATCCATGTTCACCATAGCTACCGGATTGTTGCTTTGCTGTGTATTGTTTAATTTTATGAATCTTTTCCTGAATCGCTATTACCAGCGCATACGCGAAGTGAAACTCCGTAAATCGATGGGAGCAAGCACCCTGAAACTCCTTTTGCAGGTAATGGTGGAAATCATGTCGTACGTGTTCATCGGACTTCTGCTGTGTGGATGTCTCATCGAATTAAGCCTCCCTCTATTTGAGAATATCTTCAGCATCGGTATTCCGAAATCCGATATCATGTACCTTTATCTATATGTATCGATAGTTACCTTAATAATCATGCAAGTATTGCTTCTCCTTCCATCCTGGCAATTCATCCGATCGGTGGGACGGCAGGCATTAACGGGACGACCACAATCACACAGCCGCAACCAGACACGTCGTATCGGTTTGGGCATCCAATTGGTCATCTGCCTGTTCTTCCTGGCTTCTGCTACCGCACTATATCAACAGCTTCGATTCATGACCATTACAGACCTAGGCATCAACATCCAACACATCGTGGAATTGAGAGTCAACTCTTTCGAGCAAAAAGGTAAAGACATGCTGAAAGAAATCCATCAGCTTCCGATGGTTGAAGACCATATTACCACTTCTCAATATATGATTTCAAAAGATGGGCTTTACATATACGATGGGTATCAATGGCGAGGCAAGACGGACGAGGACAAGAACTTAGCTTTTGCCCCCATCGAACTGACCAAGCATGCAGACCGGATGTTCAACCTCCGGCTGAAGGAAGGTCGTACCTTTATGGAAGAAGACTGGACAGGAGCAGGCAACCCGAAAGATTTTCTGTCTGGAAGACCCGTATTAAACAAAGTACTGGTAAGCGAAAGTGCCGCACGAGCAATGCGTTTGGAACAGCCTTTAGGCGAAATCATCCGAGTACCTCTTAAGATATTGGGCAGAGAACCGCTCTGGACAGACTATGAAATCATCGGTGTAGTCCGTGACTTTCATCCACAAGGAATGAAAGTCGAACCCAGTCCTACCATTTTCTTCCAGAATTTCCGTTTTGCCCATCCCATACACTATTGGCAAGTAATTCCTGGCACGGAGGCGGATTTCCTTAAAGCCGTGAACCGCTTGGCTGAGAAGCACGGTTGGACATACGAAGGTATCAATACCCCTCCCCAACTCCTAACAGACAAGATGGAAAAACTTAACAAATCGGAAACAGCCACTTTCCGCCTGTTTGCCGTGCTGACCTTCCTCTGCATCCTGATTTCGCTGTTCGGCATCTTCTCCATCTCCGCTTCCACCATTACCCAGCGCCGCAAGGAAATAGCTATCCGCAAGGTAATGGGTGCTACGGTAGGCGAAGTCATCCGCATGTTCTTCCGTGAATACAGTTGGCTGGTGGGAGTATCGGCTATCATTGCCTTCCCGTTCTTCTACTATACCATTAGTCGATGGTTGGAGCAATACGCTTATCACGTATCCATTAGCATCGGCATGTACATAGCTTTATCGGGGATTACTATTCTATTGGTGCTGCTCACCGTCTTCCGACAAGTGACGCTGGCTGCCAATGAGAATCCGGCGGATGTGGTGAAGAGCGAGTAAAAATCACTAGAAAACCAATCCATACTGCCACCCGTGCAACAGGCTTTCAACTGATTGTATTTCAGAACAAAGCCGTTGCACCGGTGGTGCAACGGCCTTAAACATCTGCAACAAGACTCCGCTATATCCCTTTTAAAAAAGCACTTATAGCGGAGTCTTGACCAAATAAGATTCTACAGCTTTCTTCAATTCCACAAGGTCATTGTTTATCGTCTCCCAAAGGATTTGAGGTTCTATCTGATAATATCCATGCACCAACACATGCCGCATATTGATGATTGCTCGCCAAGGAACTTCGTTGTGGGTTGCTATGAATTCCTTTGTTAATTTATAGGCAGCCTCACCAATAATTGCTACATTATAGAAGATTCCGAATTTCAGAAGCTTGTTTTGAGCGAAATCCTCTTAACTGACTCCTTCCTTAAACTCCATAATATTGTCTATTGCCTCTAGCATGTGAAGAAGACGACTTCTATCTTTAATAGGCTCTCTCATAAATCAGAATTTTATCTTGTTCAGCACTTTCCACCGCAAAAGCTTTCAAGGCCCCGTTTTGCACCAAATCGACTTCCCGACCCAATAGTTCCTTCAAATCGCCATAAATACCTGCATATTTGAACAAACCAATGCGGGCATCTTTGTCGAAATCTACCAATATGTCCACATCGCTATTTTCGGTTTCCTCGCCTCGGGAAAAAGAGCCGAATAGCCAAGCCCTCGTTATTGGCTGGGTAGCTAAATATTCCCTAATTTTGGGAACAATGATTTCTCTGGTCGATGCATTCATATTATCCTTTATTATTGAAACAATAGTTACATTCCATTGTTTTGCAAAAATAAGAATAATATTTGAATTTGCACAAGCATTACACTGATTATCTAAAAAACAAAGCATGAGGTTGTTCCATTAGCTGGAACCATTTCTCCCATTAGCTGGTTCCAAAAGTTCCAATAGGTGGAAAAAGTTGGAACTTTGTCAGTTAACGATTTATGTTGACTGCTTTTAGCCTTATTTATACAGGAGGTTGACTGAGTAAAATTTAATAAAAATTGAAAATACATTGCACTCATTGCACCAACCACCTAATAATTTGTGTATCAGTATACTTTTGGTGTAATGCACCTTGTCTTGGCTTTACATCCATTGCACCAAAGAAAAATTAGGGTGCAATGAATGTAATGGGATTTTCGTTCACATTACACCAAACGGGTATTGATTATCAAATGATTAGATTATTGGTGCAATGAGTGCTAAGTGTTTTTAATCCTTTGATAAGATACTTGATAGTCTCGAAAACAACGCTTCATGAAGCATCGCCACATACATATAGGAGTGAAAGCCAATGCTCCTTTATGCGTAGGCCGATGCTTCATGAAGCGTTAAATTGTAGGATTATTAGTAATTATTATACGTTGACTTTGTATGTTAACGGTACACTTTGGTCAGGAGACTTATGATGAATTCTCAAAATATTGTCTAATTTTAAATCGTTTTTCCATTCTTTGCGTCTTATCCATAGAAAGAAACATAAAAAATGAATTTTAGAAACAAGAAGCAACAACAACTCGACATCTTGGAGAAGTTGGTTGAAGCCAATCAGGACTATCTTTTCCGATTTGCCTATTTCCGTGTCGGTTCACGGGAAGTGGCTGAAGACATTGTGCAGAATGTATTCTTGAAGTTGATAGAGAACTGTATCGACCTGGCATTGATGAAAAGCCCAAGAATGTATCTTTTCAGAATGGTGTCCAACCGTTGCATCGATTACCAACGAAGGGAGGTCATTCACCAAGTACCGTTGGATGAGGTAAAAGGGCTGATGGATGAGAATGAGGAAGAAACGGCCCTCAGACAAGAATATGAACGCATTGTGGCTTTGCTCGATGACATTCCTTTCGAGCAAGCCGAGGTGATAAGAATGAATACCATCGACAATCTTTCGTTTGTCGAGATAGCGGAGATTCTTGATTTGTCTGTCTCTACGGTCAAATCGCGTTTCATGTATGGTGTGAATAAAGTAAGAGCCAAGTTGAATGGATTTAAAAAGGAGGATTGATATGGAAGATATGAATTTGAACGACTTGCAATCGGTACTCGATGAGTTGAAGACGAAACAAGATGCCCGTGTATCGGCAGACTTCAAGGAAAGAGTGATGCAGGAAGCCCGTCAGCATTATGGTGTAACATCCTCTAAAAACTTACGGATAGGAATGTATCTGAAATGGTCGGTAGCTGCCATGGTGGCATTGGTATGCCTTGTTGGCATGTTGACTTTCCAATCCACTCCGCTTTCCGCCCATTCGTTGCTAGAAATGGCCATCCGTAATTTCAAGGACATCCATACAATGGTCATGGACATTGATATCCGCACCCGTCGTCAGGAAAGCTTTTCATACGTGACCGCTGACGATGAGTTTATAAACCATCGCATTCGGGTAAGGTATGATGAACCGATGCGTTGGCGAGTGGAAAAAGTGCCTGGAAGAATCGCTTGTGGAGAAGGAAATGAAAGTTGCTTTTGGTGGACCATGCACAAAGTGGGATATTATAAAAAAGGAAAGCCAGACTCCTATTTGGGATATTTGTCCATATTGTTGCAACCCAAGGAAATCCTTCAACGCGAATTAGACCATTCCTTGGACAGTGAAGGGACGGAATATACGGTGAGGAATGAAGGCGATGAAATCATTCTGACCGTTCATAGTCGTCTGACAGAGGAAGAACGTTCTTATAGGGTCTTGCTGAACCGTGCCATCGAAACATCGGAAAACATCCGTAAATACATCTTCGACAAGAAGACCAAGCGATTGAAGAACCTGATGGTGTATATGGTAGTCAATGGGAAACAAATCGAAGTGATTCGTACCAATCGGATTGTCTATAATGTAGAGATAGGTAGAGCGACTCTGCTCGAACGCCCCTCGGATGTGAAGATTGACTCTTTAGGCTGGGTTTCTTATCCCACTTCGTCGCTGAAGAACACGAGTCCCGAAGATGCCGCACGTATGATTCTTCAAAGTATGGAGAAATGGGACGAAGCCATTTTGAAACCCGTGTTTGGAAATATACATGATGTCATGTGGAAATACTTTAAAGGGACGAAGCTGCTTAAGGTAGGAAAATCCTTTCAAGAAGGTAGTCCCAATAAACATTTCATTCCATATACCATCGAACTTCCAGACGGAAAGGTAAGGAACGGGAATATTGTCTTGCACAAGAAAAAAGATGCATGGACATTTGACGGAGGTCTGTAATATCATTTAAAAACAATCAGTTATGACAAATGAAGAATTCAAGCGCCGGATAGCAGGACTATTCGACAAGGGGAGTCGTGTCGATGAAAAATTGGCTTTGCTCGCTCATCTCTCGGAATGTATCGATTGCATCCGCGAGTTTCTGGAGATAAGTAAGGTGCTGGAAATACTTACCCCAAGCAAGTATGTAAAACGTAATAAAGATAAAGAATCATGAAACAATTTTCATTATCAATGGCATTGTTCTTGCTCTCGGTAGGGACATATGCCCAAACTATTCAAGGCAAGTTAGTGGACGTTCGGCAACAAGCCGTGATGTATGCCAACATTGTATTACAACAAGCCGATTCAACTTTTGTAGCAGGTGTGGCTAGTGATGGGAAAGGAGCTTTCCGTTTGACGAAAGTAGCGAATGGCGATTATCGCCTGGTTATTTCCAATATGGGTTATCAGACGATGTACATTGATTTGCATGGTTTCCATCGTTCGACAGACTTGGGAACTTTGGTAATGGAGGAGGCATCACAACAATTGGGTGAGGTGTCCGTTACCGCCAGCAACGTTATCAGTTCGGCAGACAAAAAGATGGTTTTCCCCAATCAGAAACAAATGAATGCTTCGGCAAACGGAGTGGATTTACTTCGTAATCTGATGATTCCTACTCTTCAAGTCAATCCGATAACCAACAGCATCAGTACAACGGATGGCGGGAATGTAAAATTGGCTATCAATGGAAGGAAAGCAACACAAAACGAAGTAATGGCTCTTCAACCTTCGGAAATCCTTCGGGTAGAATTGGAAGAAGACCCGGGAGTGCGTTATGACAATGCAGCAATGGTCATCAATTACGTGGTGCGTAGATACGAAATGGGTGGTTCGTTTGGATATAATGGTCAGCAAAGCATCAAGTCGCTTTTCGGACGACACAATGCCAACGGAAAACTGAACTTCGGAAATTCGGAAATCAGTTTCTTCTATCATGCCAATCAGCAGATATTCGATGAAATGTGGTCGGTGAGAAACGAAACTTTCAACTTTGAGGATAGAAGTGCTTATCATCGAGTTGTGGAAACCGCCCCTCATAGCATGAAGAAGCTCATTCACGATGGAGGATTGACATACAATTTGCAGGATGGGAACAAATATATGTTGAATGTCAGTCTTGGATTCCAGAACCAAAATCTTCCTAATTATGTAGAAAGAGGTGAACTCTTGACCATGGAATATCCAAATTCCATCACCATGCGTGAGGACTGGATGCACGGTCGGAATACTTCGCCCTATTTGGACGTATATTTTCAGAAGAATCTGAGAAACAAACAATTCTTGGCTGTCAATGCCGTAGGTACATACATTGATACATACAACCGAAGCCGCTATCAGGAATTTCAGGCGGATGAAGCGATTGTAGATTATTATTCGGCTGTGAAAGGTAAGAAATACTCCCTTATTGCCGAAGGAATCTATGAGAAGGGATGGAATAAAGGAGGTCGATTGACCGCAGGTATCAAGCATACCCAAAGCTATACGGACAATGGTTATGAAGGAACTTTAAGTTATCAAACTCAAATGCGTCAAGCAAATACCTATGGTTATGCCGAATTCCGAGGCAAAAAAGGAAAACTGAACTATCGTTTCGGGATGGGAGTAACCCGCTCATGGTTCAAACAAGAAGGTGAAGAAGACTATGAAACGTGGTCACTCAATCCACAATTCAATTTGAGCTATAGATTTGACAAACATTGGAGCGCATCGCTCACTGGTGGTCTCAACACGATGAATCCTTCGCTTTCCCAACTCAGTGCTGTTGACCAACTGACCGATTCGCTTCAAATCAGCAGAGGGAATCCTTATCTGAAACCTTATGATTCCTGGAGCAGTAATGTCCGAATCAATTATCAGAAAGGGAAGGTAAATGTCGGTTTCTTTGGAAAGTATATTCATCGGGACAATCCCATTATGGCATACATTTATCGGGAAAACAGCAAGTTTATCCACAGTTACGCCAATCATGACCGTTGCCAGAATCTGAATGTGGGAATGAATGTCCGTATAGGGATGCTTTGGAATATGTTGCAACTGAGTGGAAGCATTTCCAATGATAGCCGTTGGAGTCATGGATTGGATTACAACCATCATCACAATAGTATCGGATATTCTTTGGAAGCTGCCTTCATGTACAAGAAGTTCGTATTATTGGCAAGTTATCGAAAAAACACCGACTATCTTTTCGGCGAATCTTTCACTACTGGGGAGGAAACACACTACATCGCTTTGCAATATCGCATCAAACGATTGAACATCGGCTTAATGATGCTGAATCCTTTTGAAGATGACTATTGTCGGAATGAAGACAATCTGAACAAGTATGCCGGTAACACCTTCGAGTATCACATTGACGATTCTGCCCGTATGATTTGGGCCACACTTTCTTGGAATTTCTCCTTTGGACGTGATTATAAGAGCAGCAACAAGCGCATGAACAATAGTGATAGAGATAACGGAGTCATGTAATTAACAAGAACAAACCGTGATAGATATTCAAAGAGGGTGTGCATAAAAACATAGAATGCACACCCTCTTCTTTCTGAAATAGATTAAGTTGAAAATCTATTGCACCGGTGGCAAATACAAAGGATATTATTACTTCAATTCCTGCAACATGCGCTTCAAAACCACCGTAGCTGAGATTTCACGGTTAGCAGCTTCCGGGATGACGAGCGAAGTCGGTGCTTCAATCACGTCATCGGTCACAATCATGTTACGACGAACCGGGAGGCAATGCATGAAGTGAGCATTGTTGGTTACGGCCATGTGAGCGGCATCTACTGTCCAACTCATGTCCTTACACAAAATCTTGCCATAGTCTTCCGGACGAGTGACACCCGGGCAAGCCCAGTTCTTGGCATAGATAAAATCAGCTCCTTCGAAAGCTTTCATCTGGTTGTATTCCACCTTGGCACCACGCACGAAGGCCGGGTCGAGTTCATAACCTTCCGGATGAGTAATCACGAAATCTACATCAGCTTCATTCATGAAATCAGCGAACGAATTAGGTACGGCTTGCGGCAATGCTTTCGGATGAGGAGCCCAAGTCAATACTACCTTCGGACGGTCTTTCTTCTTGTATTCTTCGATGGTAATCAAATCGGCAAATGCTTGCAACGGGTGACCAGTTGCAGCTTCCATCGAGAAGACCGGTTTGCCTGAATACTTGATAAACTGATTCAAAATCTTTTCGGTATAGTCGTCTTCGCGGTTTTCAAAGTGAGCAAACGAGCGCACGCCGATGATGTCGCAATACGATGCCATGACCGGAATCGCTTCCAAGAGGTGTTCGCTCTTGTCGCCATCCATGATAACGCCACGTTCGGTTTCGAGCTTCCATGCTCCCTGGTTCACATCGAGGACAATGACATCCATACCGAGATTGCGGGCTGCTTTCTGGGTACTCAAACGGGTACGGAGGCTGTTGTTAAAGAATATCAGCAAACAGGTTTTGTGCTTGCCCAACGCTTCATACTTATAGCGGTCTTGCTTGATCTCGAACGCTTCCTGAAGGGCGGTCTTCAAATCGCCCAAATCGAATACATTTCTGTAGTATCTCATTTGATTTATGATTTTTGATTTATGATTTATTTTCTTGTCTGTCCTTCCCCACGAATGACCCATTTGTAAGTGTTCAGTTCTTCCAAGCCCATCGGTCCACGAGCATGGAGTTTCTGGGTACTGATGCCAATTTCTGCACCTAATCCGAATTCACCACCATCGGTAAACGAAGTCGGCACATTGACATATACACAAGCGGCATCTACCACCCGACTGAAATAATCCGCCACTTCCGGGTTTTCCGTCACGATGCATTCACTATGTCCCGATCCATATACTGCAATGTGGTCTACAGCTCCTTGTAAAGAGGTAGATGTACATATAGACATCTTGTAATCCAAGTATTCCGTACCGAAATCCTGTTCGCTGGCATGCTGCAACAAATCTGCCGGATAATGGTCCTCCAAAGCTTTATAAGCCGCGGTATCTGCATAAATCGTCACACTGAAATCGGCCAAAGGCTTGCACAACTCCGGCAAGTTCTCCAATTGCTTCCAATGCACCAACAGACAATCCAATGCATTGCATACGCTCACTCTACGGGTCTTGGCATTTCGGATAATGGCTTTCCCTTTTTCCAAATCACCAAATTCATCGAAATAAGTATGACATACACCTGCACCGGTTTCAATGACAGGGATGGTAGCATGCTGACGGACGAAATCGATCAAGCCACGGCCTCCACGAGGGATGAGCAAATCCACCCATCCACGGGCATTCAACAGCTCAGCAGTAGAATCATGTCCTGCCGGAAGCAAAGCCACGATATCCGGGTTGAAGAAGCATTGGTTCAATACGTTGCGGATGATTTCTACTATCGCCCGATTGGTACAATCCGCATCGCTTCCTCCTTTTAATATA
>JAFTTU010000021.1 GCA_017466635.1 Bacteroides sp. | reverse complement strand
GGAGCGAAAGCAACGCCCTTCGCACGACCGTCAGGAGTAGCACCAGTCTTCTTACCGTACATAACGTTAGAAGTAATGGTCAACAATGACAATGTCGGACGAGCATTCTTGTAAACTGGGTGCTTCTTCAATTCTTCAGTGAAGAAGTATACCAAGTCAACGCCCAATTGGTCTACGCGGTCATCGTCGTTACCGAACATCGGGAAGTCCTTTTCGATTTCGAAGCTTTCTGTCAAACCGATTTCATTGCGCTTAGCATGAACCTTACCATACTTGATAGCTGACAATGAGTCGAGCACGATAGACAAACCAGCAACACCGTATGCCAAGTTGATACGTGGGTTAGTGTCGATGAATGCCATCTGAGCCTTTTCATAGTAGTACTTATCATGCATGTAGTGGATGATGTTCATTGCATCGTTGTAAACGCGAGCAATTTCCATCAAAACCTTCTTATAGTTAGACAATACTTCTTCGAAGTTGAGCAATTCGCCTGTCAATACAGGGATGTCCTTCACCATGACAGTACCGGTGTTTTCGCAACGACCACCGTTGATAGCGAGCAACAATGCCTTGGCCAAGTTACAACGTGCACCGAAGAACTGGATTTGCTGACCGATAGCCTGATAAGATACACAACATGCGATACCATAGTCGTCGCAGTTACGTACTTCACGCATCAACTTGTCGTTTTCATACTGTACAGAAGATGTATCAATAGAAACGCGTGCACAGAAATCCTTGAAGCCTTCCGGCAATTCTGGGCTCCACAGAACAGTCATGTTTGGTTCTGGTGATGGGCCGAGGTTGTAAAGAGTCTGCAAGAAACGGAATGAAGTCTTAGTCACCTTAGTGCGACCGTCGTTGAAACGACCACCGATAGCTTCTGTTACCCATGTCGGGTCACCAGCGAAGATATCGTTGTAAGACTGCATACGCAAGTGGCGAACCATACGCAACTTGATAACGAACTGGTCAATCAATTCCTGAGCGAATGTTTCATCGATCAAGCCCTTGTCCATATCATACTGGATGTAGATATCCAAGAATGAAGATACGTTACCGAGTGACATCGCAGCACCGTCCTGTTCCTTTACAGCTGCCAAGTATGCCATGTATACCCACTGAACTGCTTCCTGAGCGCTTGTAGCCGGACGGCTCAAGTCCAATCCGTAGTATTCGCCCATTACCTTGATTTCGTTCAAAGCCTTGATTTGTTCAGCAACTTCTTCGCGGAGACGGATAGTAGCGTCTGTCATCGGGCTTGTGAGGTTCTTCAAGTCTTGCTTCTTGGCTTCGATCAAACGGTCGATACCATAGAGAGCCAAACGACGGTAGTCACCGATGATACGGCCACGAGCGTAGTTGTCTGGCAAACCGGTCAAGAAACCGAGTGAACGGAATGAACGGATTTCTTCAGTATATGCATCAAATACACCGTCGTTGTGAGTCTTGCGGTAGTGAGTAAAGATATCCTTTACCTTGTCGTCCACTTCCACACCGTTTTCGCGGCATGCCTTGGCTACTACATTGATACCACCGAAAGGCTTGATGGCACGCTTCAGCAATTCATCTGTCTGAAGACCTACAATCAGTTCATTTTCGCGGTCGATATAACCGGCCTTATGTGAAGTAATGGTAGAAACAGTTACATTGTCAAGGGCACGAACACCGTTGTTGGCTCTTTCTTCTTCCAAAGCCTTCAAACAAGCATTCCATACTTTCATTGTTCTTTCTGTAGGACCAGCCAAGAAAGAAGCATCTCCTTCATACGGAGTCAGGTTTTCGTGAACGAAGTTACCTACATTGATTTCTGTCATCCACTTACCTTCTTTGAAATTCATTTTCATGTCCATTGGTTTATAGGTTTTAAAGTTTTATGATGCAAAGTTACTACATTTTTATGATATATAACATACCTAGAGATAGGTATTTTCTATTTGGCGATTGATTTAACAAATTCATGGACGAATTCCGTATAAATAGCCCATCAAAGCCATTTTTCCCCGCATGGTTTCGCGTGGGGTGAATTCTGCGTTCACCCACATGTACCGGATGTTGAAGAAGGACTCCTGATGGGGCCATCCTCCCGTATACCAGTCGGGATAACAGCGTTGAAGGATAATCCGTGCATCACCACCATTGCCGGGCGACCATGTTTCGGTTCCGTTGAACGGAGTCTGTCCTGGGTGAGAACCGGGCACACCGTCGTTTCGACCGGTGGTATAGCAGTCGATGATATGACGCTCGCCCAGTCCGGTCATCTCTACCGTGTTCGAAGGATTTCTGCCCAATCCCCAAGAGGCTTCCATGTACATGGCTTTTTCCAGTTCCTTCTTTCTATTATTGTTGTCGCTGATATAATGAGCCAACATCACCATGTGGAGATTCTCCGATACTTGCCAACGAGGGTCATTGGCTGTGCGTCGGGATGGGCGTGTCATCAGGTGGTTCACATTGTTTTCATCGGCTTGGGCTTGGACACTGGCTTTCATGTGCTGATACAAGTCTGCATGATGGCGTGGATGCGGACATGTCAGATAGGCTGCGGTTGCCCAAATCTGATAGTAAGGCTCCTTGCCTTTTCTGAAAATAGGGGCAGTGCCGTCTTTCACTACACTCTCTTCAGCCAGTATCGTTTCCCATTCCGTATCACTGGTTACATTGTACAGATAGGCTGCTGCCATCTGACGGAAATCGCGTCCACGCATCCGAGCACTGCCGATGTCTTGGGTATCATCCAGTTGTTGTTCCTTCTGGCGACTGGCAAAGCGGAATGCCTTGATGGCTTCGTCCCGATAGAAGGTACACCATTCTTGATTGCCATGAATGCGGAAGGCTTCGGCCAGGATAGCGCAGTTGGCGGCATTGGCCCATGCTGCCATCGAGGTACATCCGGCTTGGAACATGACACTCCATTCCTTCGATGGGTTGGTTACTCCCTGCGAATAGGCTTCCCCGTCACGGATGCTCAGGAAGAAATCCACTTCGTTTCGGGCTTCATCTATCAAGTCGGGGATGCCGTTGCCGCTTTCACGAATGCCTAAATTGTCTTCCGAAAGTCTTCCATTCGTGAGAAGATAGGGGAGAAGCATGTCGTAGATGTTGCTGACATGGGCTAAATGACGGTCCCAGTCCATTGCATCCGAATGTCCTCCACGCACTTCCGTGTTGACTGGATTTCCGGGCAGGCGATGCTTCCAGAAGGCTGATTCCAAGGCCGACTTGAAGTGTGGTTCGTCCCATACATCGCCCCGTAGTTTGCGCCATTCGGGATGCCATGGATGTAAGTCGGTCTTATAGACGGTAAGTCCGATAGGGTCTGTTTCGGGAATGAACATCGGTTGTCTAGGAGCCGGACTGATGGACGGGTCGATAGGTTCGCCCAGACGCATGTAGTAATAGCCACGAACCGAATACTGATAAGGCTTGAAATAGAGGTCGGCCTTGATGTCGAAATCCATGCTACAGCCTACATCTTCTACCACCAGTCGATAGCGTCCCGGCTTTGATTCCTTGAAATCGATGTTCCATACATCCGAGCCTGTCATGTTCTTCTTGTTCGCTTCCTTTTCGTGTTCCGAGGCTTTCATCCAGAACTTCACATTGCCTACCTTGCGGCGTTTGTGTGTATCTACATTGTAAAGATATACATTCTTGCCCTCGAAGGTAGAGTAGTCCCGTTGTCCGCCATCACCTAGCCATAAGTATAGGTCGGCAGGCTTCATCGGTTCTTGCGGTACATAGCCCAGAATGTTCACATGAACGGCTTCGGACATGGAATTCCAGATGTCAAAGGTAACGGTGGCTGTCTGTTGGTCGGCGTTTATGCCCGATGGAACAGTCACTGTATAGGTGCATCCCTGCTTCATGGATTGAGGCAACTGAAGAAATATCCAGTGGTCGAGTTCGCTGGTCAGTGTATAGTCAGTATTCATCGGCTTGGACTTCCGATGGGCGGCCAATGCTTTTCTGCTACCGAAAGAGGCATCGTCTGTAGAACTGATAGTCCATTGTCCGGCACTAGCGGCAAGGGCGGTATTCAGCCGTTCACCAAACACTTTCAGTGTATCGTCTCCCTCCACGAAGGTATGACCCAGATAGGCGCTCGGTCCTGTACCGTCGTCGCGGTAGCGGACTTCACCGTCTCTGAAGTGCAGCATGAGGTAGTCCTTGTCGATGACGCTAAGTTTAAGGAATTTGGTAGCGTGTGAAAGCTCCGGGCAGCAGAACAGCAACAGAGCCGTCAAGAGGCTGAGGATGGTTGTGCGTTTCATGTGATGAATTATTTAGGATTCCAGAACCAAAGGTAGTCAAAATTTTTCAATTATCCTAGTGTGTGGGGATAAAATAGGGAAAGGGCATAAAAAATGGATGCGTATTTCTACACATCCACATGCGTCAAAATAAACATCTGTCAGCAGAAACGGACGGTATGTGAGCCGATTATTTGGGCAATATCGCTCAACGCATGATTGAGAGTTTCTATTTCGCTTGAAGTGAAAGTGGCCTTTTTCCCATTGACAATACAGCCGTTGATGCGCTGCGAGAGCCAAGACTGGGTACGACCGAAATACTTCTTGGCGATGTAGGAGAGGTTCACGATTTCCAATACTTCTTCCATCTGAAGGCGATAGGTCATTTCTTCCATTTCGGTTACATCTTCCTCGATATCTTCCAACTGACGGGCTACAAATTCTTCGATGGCCGCTTCATCTTCAGGGGTAGTAGCCATAGCTTTGATTTGTTCGATTTGTGCCATATTTTCAGCGGTGAGTCCATCTGTCATTATGGCTTCCAATTTCTTAAGTTCTTCCTGAATGTTCATATATGTAGTTTTATAGGTTGTATCCCCTTTCGGGAGCTATTCTTACCATTCTTTTTCTAATTCTTTGAGTATTTCATCGATGTCATTCATTCGCTTTAGTAAGGCGTCTATCTGACGTTCGAACTTTTTTACTCCCATTGCCCTTAACACATCGAGCTTTGCTTTTGTTTCCATCCGTTTAGAAAGCAATTGTTGTCTGACCTCTTTTTTGTCCATTACTGTATTTGTTTATTTTGACTTTACAAAGATAATAACAATTTCATTATTAACAAAGCAGAATAATAATAAAATCATTATCAAGGAAGAAGTTTACATTCGGAAGAGAGGGTAGATAGGGAAAGGGCATAAAAAAAGCACCGCTAGATTTCTCTAACAGTGCTATCAAACTAATCTCATGTTTTCAAAAGCGGAAGCTGGGGGATTCGAACCCCCGGTACGGTTGCCCGTACGTCAGTTTAGCAAACTGGTGGTTTCAGCCACTCACCCAAACTTCCTTCCTTTTGAGGTTCCTGGCGGACTTTGAATCCTCCTTATCCTCCTGAATTTAGCTATATAGCGGGATTTTTCGGACTACAAATTCTATAAATTGTTTATGTATTCTTCTTTTAAACTGTTTTTCCTTACTAGTTTTGTTATAATCTCAGCTTTTAGTTCAAACATTGAACGCTGATGTTTTTTGTATTTTTCCAAAGATTTGCCTTTGAATTTTTCATTAAAATACTCACTATTCAGCTTATTATAAATGTTATGTAGATTAAAATAATCTTCATTTATAAGTTTATATAGATATGTCTTTTGTTCTGTTGGAACATTATTAAAATAAATGATAGACGTTAATTCATTGACTGATATATGACTTTTGCCAAAGAATAATGTTGCTGAATTGTAACTCATTTCTATCCTTATATAATCAAATAAGATGCGGAACTTACCTTTTACAAAGGAACGTTTTACACTATAAGGATTGTAACAATCTGCACATTTCAAATAATTATAATGTTCTGGGTAACGTGTTTTAGTATCCTCTTTAAACCCATAATCCAACAGTAAGTTCACAAGTTGTTGGCTGGCTTCCAGTTTATAGTCATCATCATGAGGTTGTGGTTCATTGCCTATCGTATTCCATGATGCATTTTCCAAGTGTTTTATATACTCTTTCGAAGGGAAAAGTTGGGACATAAGGAATTTAAATGAAAACGATGACAAAGGTATTAACCCTTTATAGACACACGTCTCATCTTTTGTTATAACCAATTCAGTAGGTTCTGCTCCAGAGTATGGCTTTTCTATTCTATATATGTCTACTATTGGATCACTATTTGAGAAATAATCATATAATTGACCGCGATAATGGGTGTCGTCATCTTTTAAAGGATTATCTATTCTCTCAAAGCCAAGTTTTTCCAATTCCACAAAAAAACTGAAATTGGGTTCAGCAGATAATTCGTCCAAAAAATTAAATCCGTTATTCATAGAATCAGAATTTAGACATTAAATATTCTATTTCACCAAACCGGATGAGCTTGCAGCGGCACATCCTGCATTTTCTTCCTGATGGGCATTGTTCTTTTTCAAGAGCTTGATCAGTTCTTCGACTTGCCTATCTTTTGATGCTAAACTCTCTGCCTGATTTTTGATGACATCCCAGGCTTCTGCTGTTACTTCTACCATACGAGGTGATGGTATTGTTTTCTCCTCATCGCCATTCAGCATTGCTCCCTCACCTGTCAATAACCATTCAGGATTGACTCCTTCGCATTTTGCGAATATTGTTTCAATATCAAGGGTTCCTCGACTGAGCCAAGTGCTAACACCTTGTGCTGATATTCCTAATCGCTTGGCAAATTGCGATTTGTTTCCATTATCGTAATGCTCTATTAGAGCTTGAAGCATCTCTTTCTTTTCCATATATTAATGTGTGATATAAACAATTTGAGAAAATAATTCTCGTTTTGTTTGGTTTTTATTAAACAAATTGTTTATATTTGCATCGTGATTAAAAAATAACACCACGAAGATATAAAAAACAAGTCAATTAAGAAGCATCATTAATTCAAAATTTATCAATTATGGTATTTACAGACTATATTAAGAGTTTGCCTAATCAGCAGCAAGACACCATTAAAAAGCTCGCTGAAATTACTTATTCGTCACCGATGTCTGTCTATCGGTGGGTTAATGGCCATTCGGTACCACCTCTCATCAAACAGAAGGTCATTGCTGATTATCTTGGCATGAGTGTAGAAGAATTGTTTCCCAATAAATAAGGAATGATATGAAAGTTATAATTATGGTTGGACCACTAAGGTGTGGTAAAACTAGATTGGCTAAGGCTATGTATGAAGAACATGTTAAAATGGGTAGGGAAGTGGTTTGCTGTTTCGCAGGCTCACCAAATTTTAATAATAAAAAACTAATTGCTTGTTGTGAAGGCAAAAGATTTGTGTGTATCGATGATATGTCGAAAAAGGCTGTGGAAAACATTGACGATGTAATTAATGATCCAATATTTCGGGATGTGGTTGATATCCTTGTTTTAATACCTCCTTATATACCTGAATCATTATGTAGTATGTCTGGGATAGAAATATGGGATGAAAAACGTATTTACGTAGAATTATATAATCGTGGTATCTATATGTAATATGGTATCTTTAGCTAATATAGAATTCTATAACACTCCCGACGGGTCGGTGATGTATAAGGAGAATGGGCAACCGGTAAAGCTATTGGCCGATGATGACCGTAGTATCATCGAGGCAATGCTGGATGTACTCCGTAACCGTTATCCGATAGCTTTTTCACGCTTGGCCGAATTGTATAGCCGCTATGAGCGCAACCGAATCCATTTTGAGTTTATGATGGTACATCGTTTCATCCGTTGCAACTTCGGTGAATATGACCAATTCAAATATGACATCGATAGGGGTGGTACTTTCTGTTTTGAAGAAGTACGCTGCCCACTCCGTGGAGAATGTCAGCATGAGGGTGTCATCTGCAAGCCCGAACTTGACACGAAACTGACAGAACGAGAAATGGAAGTGTTTGCCTTGATTGGTGAGAGCATGGAGACAATGGCCATTGCTGAAGAGCTGCACATATCTCCGGCCACGGTGAACCGCCATCGGGAGAACATCAAGGCCAAGTTGGGCTTGAAGAATGTGAAGGAGATGATTCATTATTATCTGACTCAAGTGAAAAGATGAAACTTTTATATACGTTGGACAACATTACGGATTTGGAAAGTGCCTTGTCGATAGCCAATGAAATAAAGGCTGAAGTTGGTATCGTCCCGGATTATATAGAATTGGATTCTGGTATCAAGATTCCATATAGTCAGGTTCGTAAAGAAGAAATGGAAAGTATCCAAGTGAAATAACATAATACCTTATTATATATGGAACGAAAATATCAGATGATTAAAGAACTTGCGGATGTACTGCAGAACCGCATCCAAGAAGAGAATCTTCCTATAAAGATTGAATTTGGAGAAGAAGAAGTGGATTGTCATGGAGACAGACAGGTAGATGTCTTGCTGGAGTATGATGATCCTGACTTGGTGAATGATGTGTTGACTGATACGATAAATATGACCTATAATTTAGTGTGATAATATGAAGAAAGGACAAAAAGTTAGAATCAAATCATCCGGTAAGATTGGGGTGATTGCAGATAGTGAATTCTTTCATTGGGGTGGAAGGAAGCATGTGAGATATGAAGTGAAGTTTGATAAACAAAAGGATACTGTTTGGTATCCGAAGGAGGAATTGACTACGGACTTGGTAGAACGTGCTACAGTCGTTTTCAGTGGGGAGAATGGTTCTTTGAGTATAGAGTTTTCTTTTCATAGAGAAAAGAATTATTCAATGGATTTAACGCTTACGTGTAATCCGGCAAACATACAGGAACATTATGGGCTTCATGTATTCTTATTTAATATGCTGAAAGAAAGGCTATATGGCAACTCGTAATTAGTTGATATTTTGGTTCCGCCACCCGGAGGTGCGAATTTCGTCCTTTCGGGTGGCTTTAGTTCTCCGTTTATTTGTGCTCTAAATCTCAAGCTATGTACTTCAATGAAGATGAAATCCGAAGAATAAATGATGCTGCCGAAGGGCGGTTGCTCGATGTGGTGGAGAAATTCCATACCATGCAGAAGAGTGGTCAGTTATCCTATGTATGTGACTGCCCGAAATGTAATGCGGCCAAGAAGTTCACGGTCACACCATCGAAAAACATATTCAAGTGTTTTTCTTGTAACGAAATGGCCGGCAAGGGTGCCGTTTCGTATCTGATGACTGTAGAGGGGTACAGCTATCCGGATGCATTGGATTTCCTTGCCAAGGAATTCAACGTGATTTTGGATGAACGCCCGCAGAAGAAAACGGTAAAGGCTGCACCTGTCAAGATGAAGAAGGGCAGCAAGGCGGCCAAGGGACAAGACACCACGTCCTATTGTGCCCGTATGTTGGCCGAGTCCGGATTGACCTTCGAAGATGTGACGGCCAATGTCTATAAGAGTGACGACAAGTCTTCCATCTTCCAAGTACGGACTTTCAAACCCGGTACCATTGATGACCGTGGCCAACTGACCACCAAAGGCGATGACGTCATCATTGAATACTATGACTTGGACGGTTTGCCTGTGCGTTATACACCCAGAGTGACCAATCGCAGGACTACACCAGAATCAAAGGAGTTTTATCGTATTCGTTGGCAATATCCTGAATCACATCCAGATTCTAAAGGAAAAGCAGGCAAATACAAGTCTCCGTATGGGAGTGGTACTCCTATTTATATTCCGGAGAAAATACGTTCGATGTTCAAGTTAGGTAAGACAATCAACCGCTTATATATCCAAGAAGGTGAGAAGAAAGCAGAGAAGGCTTGCAAACATGGTATTCCTTCGGTTGCAATTTCTGGTATCCAAAATTTGGGTAATAAGGCTACATCAGCTTTGCCTGAAGATTTGGTCCGTATTATCTCTGCTTGTAGTGTCAAAGAAGTGGCCTTGATATTCGATTCGGATTGGGATGATATTTCTACAAATATAAAGATTAATGACCGTGTAGAAAAACGTCCCTGTAATTTCTTCTATGCGGCTAGGAATTATAAAGAATATATGCGCACATTGGAGAATCGGGGCATATATGTGGAAATTTTTGTTGGTCATATACGGAAGAATGAGGCGGGGGATAAAGGTTTGGATGATTTGTTGGCCAATAGTTTAAAAGGTTGCGAGGAAGAACTGGCAAAAGATTTTGACTTTGCTCGTAATGACAAAAAAGGTGCAGGCCAATATGTAGAGTTGTTTAAGGTAACTACTATGACGGACAAACAAATTGCAGAACTGTGGTGTTTGCAGTCACACGAAGCATTTGCTGAACGGCATAAGGATATCCTAAAACATCTACCTGAATTTACATACGGCAAACACAGATGGAAATTTGATGAAAAAGGGGTATTGATTTCGGCGCAACCATTGAGTGATGACGAGAAGTTTTGGGAGATGGTAAAGCGTAATCCGGGAAAAGATAACGAATACGAGATATGTGAATACAGATATGTTAACGCTAAAAATTTTCTTCAAAATCGGGGGGTTGGCCGATTAGAGCGGATAGATGGTAGTTTTACGTATATCCATTTAACACCTCCTGTGGTTAAAGAAATTCAAGCACATGACGCTAGGGATTTCTTGGTGCAATTTGCTGCTGGATATTGTTCCAAAGCTGTAAATGAAATGATCCTTAAAGGCATTTCTCAATATGTCGGTCCTGAAAAATTATCGGTGCTTGATTACATCCGCCCTAATTTTATTAGACCTCGTTACGACCAACAATATTTTTATTTTGAAAAAAATTGTTGGTTAATATCAAAAAATGAAGTTAAAGAAATGGGTTATGAGAGTATAAGCCATCATATATGGGCTGAACAAAGGCGGAATACCCCTGCGAAGTATTTAGGAAAACCTCTTATCACGTTCAATCGCACTGATGAGGACGTATATGCCTATGATATTTCTGAAGATGGAAAGAAATGCCACTATCTCCAGTTCCTGATCAACACAAGCAACTTCACTTGGCGTAAGCCGGACAACGAAGTGACCGATACCGAACGGAACGAGAACCGGACGCATCTGCTGAGTAAGCTTTGCGCCATCGGTTACATGCTGATGGAGGCTAAGGACAGCGATGTGGCCCGTGCAGTCATCGGAATGGACGGCAAACAGAGTGAGGTAGGAGAATCAAATGGTCGATCGGGAAAATCATTGATTGGAGAGCTGATGCGCAACGTGATTCCAATAGCATACGTACCTGGTAAAAGTTCTGAAATATTCAAAGACCAGTTTGTGTGGAATGACGTGCAGGAGAACACCAAGTTGGTATTCATCGATGATGTGCTTCAGAACTTCAACTTTGAATTCCTTTTCCCGAACATAACCGGTGACTGGAGTGTAAATTACAAGGGTGGAAGACGTATCACATTGCCTTTTGAAAAATCGCCTAAAATCTATATTGCCACCAATCATGCGGTAAAAGGCGAAGGTTCTTCTTTTGCCGATCGACAATGGTTGCTTGCGTTCTCTGATTTTTATAATGATACTCATAAGCCTAAAGATGATTTCGGATTGCGCTTTTTCAGTCAATGGGATTTTGACCAGTGGAACCTGTGCTGGAACTTGTTGGCCAACTGCATCCAGTTGTACCTTACTTTCGGTGTTGTCCAGGCTCCGGGCGAGCGTCTGGAACAACGCAAGCGCCGTCAGGAGATGGGAGAGGCCTTGATATCCTGGGCCGACGAGTATTTTTCCGATTCTTCCAAGATTGGTACGGCCATTCCCCGGAAGGAACTGTACGATTCGTTCTGCAATTACGATCCACAGCAGCGCAAGTACATTTCATCAACCGCCTTCAAGAAGAAGTTCAAGATGTATTGTTCCTGGAAAGGGTATGTGCTCAATCCCCATAAATACGATAGCGTGACCGGCTTGCCTTTTCAAGTCGACAAAGACGGACGTCCGGTGGTGGATGACAAGTCGGGCGGTGTAGAATACTTTACGTTAGGAGTTAACAAGGATTTGATTCAGCCTTCGTCTGATGCTAATGAACATTTAATTGATTTCTGATATGGCTAGGAGCTATCAAGAGATATTGGCCAAGGTGAAACCCATATACGACGCACAGCCGGAGCGGTTCACCAAATTCTACAATCGGATTACGGTGCTTCTGAATGAACTGAAACCAGGTACCAGTATTCTGATAGCAGAACATTGTACACCTCGTTCGCTGGAGCTGTTCATGGATGTGGCCGAGATGGTTATCATCGAGGATTTGATGCATCGGGATGCTACGGATGGGGTATTGGAATTCAGTCATGATAGGAAAAGTATTCGTAGGACGGAGAGTTTCAAGCCCTCAAAAAGCTTGTTCTCTTACTATCGAAGATGAATGGACTGCCCCAATTTATGACATTGTAAAGATACTGATTTTCTGCGAATTGAACAAATAATATAGAAGAAAAAATGCTGAAGAAAGAGAATAAAATATTCGTGGTGGTTTGCCCCGATTTGCTGTTGAGGAAGCAGCTGATAGCCAAGTTGGCCGTCAAGCTGGGTTTTGCATTGATTCCAAGTGATGCCATGAAGCTGATCAGACAGAACGTACATGCCTACGACCTTTCGACAGCATACTTTGTGATGTGTTCGGAGTATAGTTTCAGAGGTGCATCAATCACTAATCAGAGACTATACGAAATGGCGGCGAGAGGCATTTGTATTATTGTGGGCGTACGTTCATTGCCCCGTGAATACGAACTGATTTCGCAAGCATTTTATCCTGAAAACCTTTAGTACAAGCGTCCGGAATTTCGGACGCTTTTTTTTGCCCGGTTTCCCCTTGTACCCCTTTCCGGTTTCCAAAAACTTTTGGACTTGGGTGCGGTCGTGCCGCCGGGGAGGCACATATATTATTTTTTTTATTTTTTCTTTATTTAAAAAAGTACCCTTATATAAAATGAATATTTTTTCGTGCAATCGTGCAAGACTGCGATTTTTATACCTTAATGAATTAATATACAATATTTTGCGCTTTGCACAAAAAACGCACAAAAACGTACGAATTGTACAAGATTGCACAAAAACGGCTTTTGTACGCACAACGAATTTCTGTACAAAACTTGTACGAATTTTGTGCGTAGCGGAAGGGGTTGTATTTCAGAGGGTTGTGAGGGATTAGGGTCAGACGGAGGTACGTTTGCACAAAAAACTACGATTGATTTCAAAAGGGTAACGCCTCTATATAAGATACGAAAAATAATTCATTCCAGCAATATTTCTTGATTTTAAAACTTGACCATTTCGCTATTTTTTTGTAACTTTATAGCTAAAAATCAGTCGTTTATGAGCCAAAAAGAGAGAACAAAACCATTTGTAGTAATAGAACTAGAGCCATACCTTCAGGATTTCCTGTTCCATGAGTTCGGTCAGCCCCGGAATCATGATGGCATCGTAGTGTCCGGCACCCATGATATCGGTCGGATGATACAGGCATTGGTGACGGTGAGTGATAAACCGAGGAAACAGCCGTTGGGTGATCATCCGGTGACGCTCTATCTGCCTATCCAATCGTGGAACCATGCGTTGTTCGAAGAGAATTTCATCTACATTCCGGAATGGAAGCAGCATCAGTTGCGGTTGTACATCGAGGCGAGTTTCCGAATCAAGGTTCGGGAGTATTTCTTGGCCGGTCATCAGAAGGGGTATCGCCAGGATCATATCATCCGTGCATTTCTTGAAGCGTACAACATCAAGCACAATGCACTCAGTTATGACCAGCTGAAGCAGTTGGACTACCGGAACCGTCGGAAAATCACCCGGGAGATTGCCGCTGATATCAGCAAGGCCGTACCCGAATGATAACAATTATTAACTAATTAATTTTGAATTGATTTGTCCCTTTTTGCTCACATTTTAATTAAATCTTAACTATGAATGAAAAACATTCGGCGATATGCCATCTGACGTTTTACGAGACGGCTGCGGTATCGATTGATACAGGAATCGGGAGACCGACAGCTAAGCTGACGGTTAAATCGGATGGCATCATATTGCCGGCAGTTGGTGCTTCTTTGTCAGAAGTCCGGTCGGCAAGCGGGAGTTTTGTGGATATTGAACTCTCGGCAAAGATAACGGACACCTCCGCATCCATGGAAAACTTGTTGTTGCAATGTTCGTATCGATATGGGGTGCTGGTACTCCATTATACGGATGGTAGCAAGAAATTGTTGGGTAGTCTCCGTTCTCCGATATTGTTGACGTATGAAAAATCAGGTATTCCGGCAGCTTTCGTTCTGTCGGTTAAAGGTTCTCAACCTGAATATGCCAAATTCATACCTTAATATTTAGTCCTTTTGCCCCATCGTTTGCCATTTTATCTTTGTGTTGGGTTAAATTACATAGACGAAATGGTTTTATCACATTTATATAGTGCAATTCTACGGGGTAAATGGTTTATCCGGCTGGAAGATGTTGAAGCCAGTGCCTTGCTTCTGCAACAGGTATTGGATGGTTCCAGTAGCAAGTCGGCAGAAGAAAAATTGTCCGACCGCAAGCCGCTGAAGCTTCAGATGGCTCAGATGACTTCTTCCAAAAGCCAATCTGAAATGCCGGACAATGCGGTGGCCATCATTCCGCTTCATGGTACCATGCTGAAATATGGTACCTATTGTGCGTATGGTACCGTGGAGATTGCTGAACTGATTCGTGAAGCTGCCAACAATCCGAAAGTGGGTGGTATACTTCTTGACGTGGACTCTGGTGGTGGGGCGGTGGATGCCATTGCGCCCATCATGGATGCATTGGAGTATAACCGTTCGGTCGGCAAAAGTTCGGTGGCTCATTGTGACTTGGCGGCATCGGCTGCCTATTATGCCGCATTGGGTTGTGACGAGATTATTGCCAACAATCAGATTTCAGCAGAATTCGGTTCCATCGGTGTGATGATGTCGTTCCCGGATTATGCCAAGTATTACGAAAATGCGGGCATCAAGATTCATACCATTTATTCCAATCTATCCGACTATAAGAACGCTCCGTTTGAAGCTGCCAAGAAAGGGGAGTATGACAAGATTAAGGCCGAAGAACTAGACCCGTTGGCTCGTAAGTTCCAGGAAGCGGTGAAAAATAAGCGCGGAGATAAATTGGTTTTGGACACGGAAGGTATTCTTTCCGGACGTATGTTCTACGACAATGATGCTTTGGCCTGCGGTTTGATTGATGCTGTGGGCAATAGGGATTTTGCCGTTTCCCGTGTCCGTTCCATCCGGGTGGATGCTACTATCAATGATTACGTTAAATCTAAACTTTAACTATGTTTCAAAAAGTTCTCAAATTGACATTGGGTTTCCTTGGTATTACAGCTTTTGCCAAGGATGATAAGGGCAAGTCAGTCCTCCTGTCAGAACAAAAGAAGAAGCTGACCGACAAGTGGGGTGAAAGATTCGTCGAATCTTTTGAGAAGGATTTGGCCGAGTTCGAAAAGGATGGTGCTACGGCTGAGAGCGCTTTGACTGCGGAACTCGATGCTGAAATGTTGGCGCAATATCAGGCTGACAAGAAATTGTTGGGTGAATTGCAGGCGAAGGTGAAGCAGCTCGAGGCTGACAACGAAAAGATGGCCAAGTCTCCGGCTGGTGGTAATGTACCAGAAGTATCAGGCAGTGGAATGAATCAGAATGCTTATAAGCCGGACATGAATCTGTCCATCAACAAGAAATACTTTGCGGCTGCATCTGCGGGTTACGAATACAATGGTAACAGTACGATTGACACCGAAGAACTTCGTTCCGAATTTGGTCGTTATGTGTCAAGTGAGAAGATGCAGATCTTCCTGACCTTGCTCAATCCGACCAACTCCATGCAGTACATGTCCACTCTAATCACGGACAAGTTCCAGGTGAAAGCAACTCAGGCGGCCATCACTTCGGTACTCCAGTCGTTTACTCCTCAGTGGACACCGAAGGGCAAATCGAAGTTCACACCGCTTGTCATCGAGCAGTATCCGATGAAGATAAACGTGTCAATCTATCCGTCAGACATCATCAACGATGTGCTCGGTTACTTGTACGATGAAAAGTTGGATCCGAAGGATATGCCGATTGTTCGTTACATCGTAGAACAGCTCGTTCGTCCGAAGTTGGAAGAAGACCGTGAACAGGCCATTTCCCGTGGTCGCTACGAAGAACCGGCTGTAGGTGAAGACGGCAAGTATAAGGCTGGTGATACCTTGACAGTGTGCAACGGTTACCTCACTCAGTTGTGCGACTTGTATAAGGATGGCACCAAACCTGTGAACTGGTTGTTCAAGGGCAAGGCGTTGGGTGAAGGTGCTCAACTTGTGACAGACATCGAATCGGCTGTTGATGAAGTGTCTCCGAAGTACAAGAACAAGCATCTGACCATCCATGCTGATCCGGATTTGATTCTCAAGTATTCTCGTGCTTACCGTGATAAGTACCCGAACACAAAGAATGAAGACGGCCAGAAGGTGAAAGTGGATTATACCAACTTTACGTTTGCCGGCTTGGAAGGTATGCGTGGTTCTGGAGCATTCTTCATCACTCCGAAAGAAAACTTCAAGCACATCATGTCGCGTGATCCGAAGAACCAGGAACTCCGCATGGCTACTCAGGACTACGAAGCCAAGATTTTTGGCGAATGGCGTGAAGGTTGTGGTTTCTGGATTGCAGAAGCTATCTTCGCTTACTTGCCTGAAGCTTTGGTGAACGAAATTTCTCCGGCTGCTGAAGTGACCGATGACGAAGGACTCTAATTTGAAAAGGAGGTAATATTATGGGTGAAGCATATTCAATGGTTTCCGTAAAGAAGAAGAGTGACCAGGCAGGTCGCTCTTCCGGAAAGAAAATGTATATCGTGTTGTTCCGTTGGGAAGATGTAGCTACATTCACCAAGGACGAAAAAGGTGTGAAGGTAACTGCTTTTGCTTTTGCTGAAGGCAAGAAGCCGATTGGTGTGTATGCCACTCCATCGACCATCAACATTTATGCCAATTCTGAAGGTGAAGACGATGCCCGTGGCTATATCCATCATGTCGATTTCGAACATCCGGGTACCAGCTTGGAGTTTGACGAAATGATGAATGCCAACATCAATGCGAACCTTGGTGCAATTGTGATGGGTTGTTCAGGTGACGATGCAAAGATTGCCGGTACTCCATGTACTCCTTTGCAAGTGACACAAGACAACTCGCAGGACAACAAGGAGGGCAACAAGAATACCGTTCAGTTGGCCAGCTCCTTGCGTAGTGGTCCACTCGGTAGAATTGCGAAGTCGCTCATTCCGTTGACGGATGACGATGAAGTCAATACGATTCTTGGTTTGTCTGCTGCTTCGGCAACAGGGCTGTGATGTAAATTTTAAGGTTAACTTGGCTGGCAGTCGAATGACTGCCGGCTTTTATTCTATTGATTATGGACAAAGAAAAACAAGATGTTTCTGTAGCTGAAGCAAAACAAGAAGATAAGAAATTGTGTGTCGTTATCCCGTATTCTAAAGCGGTTCATCATCCGATGGCATTGCTGTATGCCATTCGCTCGCTTTGTGCCTATTTGTTGGCGGATTTCAAAGTAGTCGTTATTGGTGATAAAGAAGATTGGTTCAGCCCTGAACTGGTTTATGTACCTTCTTCATTGTCTTCGGTTGATACGGATAGTATCATCGATGATGCCTTTGCCAAAGTTACATTGGTAGAAGGTATTTCGGGAGAATTCATCTTAATGATGCCGGACACTTTCTTGTTGAATCCGTTGTCACCATCTCACATGTTTATTCCGAAAGTTTCTGATTCATTCAAGTTTGATACAGGATTACCTTTTAGGGTGGATGTTCCGCATGTAGTACAATATTTGACTGCAATGATTGATGAACCTCTAACCATGGAAATCTGTCAGAAGTGCAGTGCTCATGGTCGCCCGGTAGTGATTGATTGGCGCAAGAACGAATGGTTGCTTCCGGTGGTTTCTGCCAAACCGAATCCGGACAAGTTTGCGGATTTGGCGGACAAACGTTTCTTTATGCGCTTCAGTAAAGAGGGGTGGAGTGAATTCCTTCAAAATCAATTGGAGGTTATGTATCCGAAGAAATCGAAGTACGAAGTGTAATGACTCAAGATATCATCACTTGGCTGAAGTCAGGTGCGAACGCCCAAGAGGGTGTGCAGCTTATGAAAAGGGCGGGCGCACCCTCTCTTGCATTAAGCCTGGTATCTTCCAACCCTTCCCGTTACAAGAAGATGATGGTGGAGTGGTTAGTGCAGAGATTCGGTGTAGATGAAAGTTTGTCTGTGGTGCGCCAAACTACCGAAGTGGTAGTTTTCAAGGAGAAAGCCAAATCCTTCCGGGAAGAATTCCCTTTCTTGAATCAACCTGATTGCCCGGTAGAACTGGAAGCACTGGCTTCGCGCAAGTTCTCACGCTATCACGATTATGTGAAGTTACATCCCAAGCTTCGTGAATGTCGTAGTCTGGAGGAATGTGCCAAGGTTGCACGTGAACTGTTGGACAGCTATATGGAGAACCGTGCAATATGGGCAGAATTGAACTATTACCAAAAGCACAAGGCCATATTGGGTAAACATCCCATCTTTGCGGCTTTCGCTCGTCGCAAGAACTTGCTCGTCATGTCAGTCAAGGACCTGATGAAACGCAAGCAGCAGCTGGAGAATAACATTTGGCGGGTGCAGTCCGAGATGAAGAGAGGTGACAAGCCGCATTTAGATGGCCAGCGTCGAGAGCGGTTGAATGCCTATCAGACGGAATTGGCCGAAGTAAACAGGTTATTGGATGAAGAATAGATTTTTCGACCTCGATGAATTGTTTGCCGAAGTACGTCAATCGCGGATGTTTTCGCAACGGTTTGAAAGTATCTTGACTTTCAAACTCAACAATCTGCGTGAATTGTGCGGACGATTGCCTGAAAACGGCGAAGCGTTTTTCATTGAAACCCGAAAAAGTTTCACGGCATTTACGTTCATTGTCTACCTGATCAAGAATGCCGGCTATGTCAGACATATCTACATCGCGACCTATTCAACCAATGAACGTATCATCAATGCTTTGCTCCGATGGAGAGACAAAGGGATGATTGGTACCATTCATCTGCATGTTTCCGAAACGCTGAAATTCCGTATGCCGGAAATATTCCAGCGGTTAAAACAATTGCACAATGAGGGAATCATTACCTTGACTTATGGCTGGACACACAAGAAAGTGACTTGTCTGGATACTGAATCCGGTCATTATGTGGTCGAAGGTTCAGGTAACTATGGCGAGAATGCACTTGAAGAACAATACGTATTCCTTAAATCGCATAAAGTGTATGAATTCAGAATCGGCAATTAATGTTTGGACAGAACGTCCTAAATGGTTCGGTCGAATCAATATCGAAGAATATGAGAAATTGGCATCCATCGGATATACACCGCAACAGATAGCGATGTACTATGACATTGATGTGGGTGATTTCATGTTCTACTTTACGTTGCTTCGATCACCTCTGAAGTATCATTATGACCGTGGACAGTTGTTGCAGCAGGCCAAGGAAGGTATTTCCATGACCGATGCAGCGGCCACGGGTGAGAATGTAACCCAAGCGCAGCGCTTGGACAAGTTCCGTGGGCAATTGGAGTTCAAAAACAACATTAACAAAGTATTTTTCGGTGATTTAGATGTTTGAGAAAAGTTATTATCACGTTCTTCAGGATTACATCCAGAGCGGTTGCAAAGAGCAGCTTACTCCCGAGGAACAGGAATATTATAATGCGTTGTATGCCATCGTAGGCATTCATCGCAAGTATGGCCGTGACCAGGCAATCAATTTGTTGATGCATGAGCCATTCAATTGTTCACGTCCTCGTGCGCGTGAGATGTATAACGAAGCGGTCAATCTCTTCTTTCTGGATGATTCTATCGAGAACCGTGCACACCGTAACATGATTTTTGAGGATTTGCAGAAAGCTGCACAGGCTGTATTGCTTTCGGCCAAGTCTCCCAAGGACATGGAGATTTACGGTAATCTAAAGATTCAGGCATGGAAGGTGAAGCAGTTGGACAAAGAAGATCCAATCAAGAGAGAGCAACTGAAAGACAAGCCTATCAAGGTTTACACAACCGATTCCAGCATGATTGGTATCCCTTCTATCGATCGTAAATTATTGGCTCAGCAGATTGACAGCATCCCGGATATTTCGGAACGTGACCGTGAACGTCTGAAACGGGATGCCAACATTATTGAAACCTCATTTGAAGAAATGCTCGATGACACGCAAGAAAAAACTCAGGATTACGGATGATGTCGAAGTCCGTTTCGGTAATTGGGTAGCACAGCTGCTCTCTATCATAATGCCTTGGTCACTCTATTGGGTGGCTGGTCGTGCTTCTGCCAAGACTGTACAGGTTCTTGCGGAACGGGTTCAGGAGGTTGCAATGGATTGTCCGGGTGCTCCCTTTGCATGGGTGGCCGACACCTATTCGGATTTACACAAGAATGTGATTCCTTCGCTCATCGATGGGCTTGCATTGTTGGGGTGGAAATATGGTACTCATTACGTGATCAATGAAGCGCCACCCGAAGAATGGAAGCTGCGCATGTACAACATCAGCTCCGATTGGCGCAATACCATGGTCTTCTATACGGGATTCAATTTTACGTTCATTTCTTTGGATCGTATGGCCATCGGTGCCGGACGTTCGTATGTCGGTGTATTCGGTGATGAAGTCAAATACTTTCCGGAAGAAAAGTTCACTAACTTGTTGAAGGCCGTCCGTGGTTTCTATGTCAAGTACGGAGATTCAGTCTGGTACCGAAGCAGAACACTTACCACCGATATGCCGAATCCGAACCATTTGGGAGAATATGACTGGATTCTGAAGATGTCCAAGCAGAACGATAAGCAGAAAATCATGCTTGCCCTTCGTGCCGGATTGGTGTATAATGACACCAAGAAGACCTATGTTTCCCATCTTCAGGAATATGAAGCATTGAAGAAAGCTTACCGTACAGACCGTTCCTTGGCATCTAAAGTAGAGAAAGCTGAGAAATCCATGCAGTTGGCCAAGCGTAACATGGAACGGTGGGAACAACGATGGATAAAGGCACGGCAGCGCGTCTCACTATTCTTCATATCATCGACATACGTCAATGCGGATATCTTAGGACTGGAGTGGTTCCAGGATGAAATTACGGAAGGCTTGGAGGGTTTGAACTGCAATGTGCTTTCCATCATCCCTAAATTGGAATCCAGTGTGCTGTTTTATCCGAATCTTACCATCGGTCACTTCTATGCCGATGGCTATCTCAATGATGTCATCGACAAACATCCGTTGGCATGGCAGGAGGATTGTACTGTACTTAGGTACTTGGATAAAAGCAGCTATTTGGAAGCTGGCATGGACTCCGGCAACATGCTCTCCATGGTTATTGGGCAGCGCAAAGGTAGTACCTACTATGTGCTGAAGGAGTTTTACTCTTTACCCCCTCAGACCGCACGTGAGTTGGCGGATGCTTTCCTAGCATACTTTGCTCCGATGAAGCGCAAGGTGCTGAAGCTGTACTATGACCGCTCCATGAACAACTACAAGCGTGTCAAGTCGGATATGGCTACACAGATCAAGAATTGTATCGAGAAGTTTGCCGATGGTTCTTCTACGGGCTGGAGTGTGCAGCTGATGTCATTGAACCAAGGAAACATCGGTAGTAACTTGGAGTACCGATTCATGCAGGACCTGATGGCTGGTAATCTCCAGCGTCGCTTGTTCACACTCAAGATTGACCAATACAATTGCCGTAATCTCAAGAGTGAGATGGAGGTAACGAAGACTAAGTCTGTAACCGACCGCAGTGGGGCTTCCATGGTGGTAAAGGAAAAGACGGGTGACAAGCTCCCAACGGCAAGACTGCCCAAAGAGTCCACTAACTTGACCGATGCTTTCAAGTATCTGATGATGCGTAAGGAGTGGTTGCGTGTGTGGCAGTCGAAAGGTGCTGCTTATATAGGATAATGCTTCAAGTGATGTTGTAGTGCCCTTCCAACGTGGTTGGAGGGGCTTTTTTTATAGGTCAAACCTTGCTAGAGGTGGGATTTCGTCACATTTCCCCTTTGTTTTGTCTCTTGCAATTGCAAGTCGGAGGCGGTGCGGCTCGGGCATCGGTGCGATTCCGTTTCTCAGCTTTGAGAAACGGGGGAGGTTTGTATCTTGGTTTTTAGGTACTTGGATTTTCAAGTACCTTTTTTTGATTGAAAAGTCGCCCCATTTTTAGGAAAAGTCGTCCCAAATGACATCGGGCGCCGCGAAAAGTCCAAACGTATGCGCTACTCTACATACCCTTGGACTTTTCGCGGGTAAGCGGTAGAAAGCGGTGCTTTCTGAGGATTGATTGAGTTGGCTTGAAGATGTTGAAATTCTTCAGTACGCAGGCGTAATCTCAGAACTTCACCCACATCATCCAACATTTTATTTTGGTAGCGTTCCGCTGTATTGTTTAGGCTGTTTCCTTTTCTGATTGTCGCCATTCATTTCTGTCACCTATCACTGCGCAGTTCCGCTTTTTTTGTGCTGCAAAGGTAAATGCCGTCTCTCACTGGCTCAAGTTCAAGCAGCGTTTCCGTAAAAATCTCCATCCCTTTGGGTAGTATTCAAGCCTTTCGGTTTCCGTGAAAAACTTGCTCTTGCTCTATCCGGCACCTTTGTAGGCAGCGTAAAAAAGGCGAAACATACCGCGTAGCGACAGGCGCCGCAGAAAAAAAAAGCTCCAATCAGGGAAACAGCCGAATAAAGGCTCACACCCACCGAGCTCAAGGTTCATCATAAAATCAACAAGCCATGAATTACCGAATGAAGACATTTACCTACAAACAAGCGATTGCCGAACTAACCAAGATTTTCGGTTCTTATGAAGTGACGGACAAAGTAGACACTACCGACAGATTGGAGGTGTATTTCACGACAGCGGACGGACAAAGATTGTGCCTCTTTGCCGATGAAAGCGAGTATTTCCAACGATTTTCTAACTATGAAATATTTGAAGCATGAAAAAGAGTATCGACCCCAAGAAGAAAGAAGAAGCCCTAAAGAGACGGGCTGCTTTGAAAGATTTGTCATCGAGTTTGCAAGCATTGTCGAAACAAGGACTATTTCCCGAGTTCCCCACTGTGAACGGCCTTTTACGCTATTACTACCAAAGTAAGGGCTACACCGATTTGAAGACTTTCCGCCAATGGAAAGAGGAAGGCTTCTCCGTGAAGAAAGGAGAAAAAGCGATTTTGCTTTGGGCGCAACCCGTGGCAAGCAACCAAAGCAAGGAAGCAGCGACCGAAGCCGGAAAGACGGAAGAAGAAGCGATAGAGGATTATTTCCCCGTGTGCCACGTGTTTGCAGCTTGCCAAGTGCAACCGATGAAAAACAATTAACCCTATTTATAAACATTAAATTTTCAAGATTATGAAGACAAACGAAGCAAAGAAAGTGAGTAAGCTAATGGCAGAAATGGCTGCTCAGTCTGTAAACCCTGTAATGGTAGCAGTTGCGCCCATCGTGAACAATCCAACGGAAGAAGCACCAAAGACCGAAGAAGTAGCGGAAGCAGTTGAAGCGGTAAAGGTGGAAGAGCTGCCAAAGGTGGATGAAGCACCCAAGGCAGAAGCCAAGGGAAAGAAGAAGCCGACCAAGAAGCAGACTGCCGAGGAACTGCAGGCCGAAATTGAACGTAAAACGGCCGAGTTGCAGAAGTGTTTGGCCGACCTTGAAAGAAAGAAGAAGCTTTCCAATGACCGAAGCGCTTTTATGTCGGCATTGGACGACCTGGACGCAGCCGAAACGAAGCTAGGAGAGGAGGACGGCTTCAATTCGCCCAACTATAAACTGAAATTTTCGGGCGGATATGGTAGCGGAGAAATTTTCGCCTTGTCGAATCGTTTTGTGCTGGTGGAGTTCATCGGTTTCATGCGTGGCCGTATCAAGTCCAAAATTTCGGAAATTGAAACGCTCTTGATTGCTGAATAATTCGGCAAAGGGTAGGGAAGCAGCCTTTAGGGGCTGCTTTTTTTGTGCCGTTTCGGTCGAGTGGTCGCCCATCCCGTTTTGCTCCTGAAATAAATTTCGTGAGCAAAACGGGATGGGACCCGATTGTTTGGTAGGGAAGTGTACTTCCTTACCATTTATATTTCCGTTCCATGAACCACGGAGGGGAATTTATAAAAAATAATCAAAAGATGATTTTTTCTTTGAAAAGTTTTGTAAATCATCAAAAGATGATTATCTTTGCATCGTCGTTAAGACAAAAAGCGATGTTTGATTTGATGAAAGGGCTAAAGGCCCGGGAGGAAATGCTCGAATCTTTGAGATTCCTCTTCCGACACGAAGAACAACTGAAGAAAGAAGGTTGGTATTCGGACTCGGAATTCTTTGAAGTAGTCATTCAAACCTTCTTGGAAGGTATTGAAAAAATGCTCAAGGAATGAAAGTTAGGGTAGCCTCTCGGGGCTACCTGTAACTTCATCGCTTTCATCGCTTTTTATAATGATTATTAGTGTACATTTATGAATAAGGATTTAAAACAGAAGATTGACGAAGTGGTTGCCAACATGGGTAATCAAGATTTGTCGGACAAACTGATGGCAGAAGCTTTTGCACTTGCCCATACACCTGAAGACAAGAAAGAGGCTGGTCAGTATCTTGTCCAGGCTATGAACAAACGTAAGCGTCCGGATGTTGAAGTCCGTAATATGTTGGGTGAAATAGCTGATGCTCTATCCTTGTCATATTTGGCTAAAAGATATTTTGAGAAAGACAAGACTTGGCTCTATCATCGCTTGAACAATTCGAATGTGAATGGTAAGCCAGCCAGCTTTTCTCAACAGGACCTGATTATTTTGGCTGATTCTTTAAAGGATCTGAGTTCGAAATTATCGGATATATCATCAAACATCGCAAACAGCTTGAGATAAGCTGAGAACCCCTCACGAGTTGAGGGGTTTTTTATGCTATTCCGGCCTTTTTATAAAACATCGTTATGTTTTCGGTGAAAGACCGTTATGTTTTCAAAAAAGATGGTTATCTTTGTGATGCCCAAACAAATTAGTGACAAGCTTGTTTAAGCTATACATGAATCCCTTGTCAATATGTAATCCGTAGTCAGTCGGGTTAAGGTTACTAATACCTTTGGGCGCATATTGATGAGGGATTCGCCATTTGATTGATGTTACAAGGTAAGCATAGATATCGCAGTTTCCGAGCAAACCAAGCCCGCAGACTATTGCTAAGAAGATTGGAGTCTGATAGAAGAAGAACAATTCGTCGGAAATGTAAAGCCTTGGGCGTACCATTTATCATTAAAAAGGGGCGTGCCTATAAAAATTGTTTGCGTAAGCAAACTATGACCGTATTCGTTCCTCGTAATTTTGAACTGTTAAAGAACTTTGAGAATATATTTAATTTTGTAAATGGTTTGGTGGATATGCATTCCAACCGGAAATTGAAACAAATCAATTTGGATATGACCGATGTCTGCCAGATTGATTCTGCAGCTGTATGCCTTTTATTGTCTGTCGTTTCAGAATTGACAAATCATGGTATTAAGGTGGTAGGTAATTATCCCGATAATAAAGAATGTGCCAAAATTTTTATGGAATCAGGATTTTTGGCTTACATGAAGGATGAAACTGGTCACGCTATTACATTGGATACTCCAAATTTAATTGTAGAAACGGGTAAAGCTCAAACTAGAAATAGAGAAATAGCCAAGGCTATCAAAAAATCAATGCTTGCATTGACTGGAGTAGAACGTAGATTCCAACCTGCATATACAGTAGCAATGGAAATATGTTCAAATTCCGTTGAACATGCTTATGATAAACGTCCTAAACATTGGCGATTGGGTGCCTATAAATTAGATGATAGAATAGCTTTTACAATGTCCGATACAGGAGTTGGTATTTTGAACACTTTATATCGAAAATTTCGGCATGAGATAGTCGACAAGCTTCGGTTGAGGGATAATAGCTCAATATTATATCGTGCTTTCAAAAGGAAATATGGTTCATCTACGCAGTTGGTAAATAGGAACAAGGGGTTGCCTTGTATCTTAGATAAATTTGAAAATGGATACATAAAAAATTTGAAAGTTCTAACAAATGATGTATTTTTAGACTTTCAAAACAGAGATGTTAGCAGACTATTGAAAAACTCTTTCTCTGGTGTATTGTTTTATTGGGAGGTAGATTTGGATTGTTTGAGGAGATTTGATAATAACGTTATTGATAATTAAGATACTATGATATATGAGTGAAATTAAAATTTTAACCCAATTCAGCGAATCGCCGGGACCTAGATATTGCAGGCAAGGCAGATGGTCTGGAGAACAGTTCTACCATGATATTCTGAATCAAGCTTTTGCTGAAGCATATCAGAATGGTGATAAATTAATTTTGGACCTTGACGGAACTGATGGATACATGTCTTCTTTTCTTGATGAAGCAATAGGTAATCTGGTCTATGATTTTGGTATGCAGGTTGTTACAGACAACTTGATAGTTATATCAAGAGAAGAACCTGTATGGAAAAAGGTGATAGATAATGAAGTTATTCCTGAGTGGAATAAATATAAAGATGGAGGAACAACCCCTAAAAAGACTTCCAAGAAGAATCATCCGGCGTGGTTTAGATTGATAGACGGTGAATTGAAAAAGGGTGTATGGATATTGTCTACTACATAATGCCATTGTCTGACCTGACAGATTGGGTCAGTATCGGAGTGGATTTGGTCGTTGGTCTCATGATTGGTGGAGTATTGGCATATTTCATTCCGAAAAGGCTGAATGATTCCAGAAGTCTGAAAGATTTCTACATTTCAGAAATCAGGGATGTTAAAGTGGAGTTCAATGAATTGTGTAAACAGATTAGTATTGGGAAAATGAATGCAGTTGTTATGAAAGAGACTTTCAAGCAATTAAGCATAAGATTGAATGACATCCAATATTCCGTTAACAATCACCTTAAATTGGATTTGAATATAGTTTCGTTCATTGAGTCAACGCAAGGTTTTATAACATCTGCCGATGAAATCAATGAGCAATATGAATCTAAATATTTAATCTTGGCTTCTGCCACAAAGCGTGAATTGGTAAAAAGACAAGAATTGTTTAATAGAAATGTATTATCAGCGATAGCTAGAATCAATGATGTTGGCTAACTTTTAATCATTACATAAAATAAGAATACTATGGATTTTGAAACTGTTATTATTTTATCTGCGATTTTGGAAGTGATTACACTGATTTGCTTCTTTGTGTTGTGCTCAAATGTTTCTTCGATTCGCAAGAAATTATGCAAGGATGATATACCCGCATCGACATTGATTGCAATGTATATGGGGTTAGGTGAAAAAGAAAAAGCACGTGAAGCATTGATAGAGCATATTGTCAATAAATCCACTCTTCGTGACAAGCTTTATAGGATAGAGGATGCGGATGCTTCCCTAAAACCATATCGTGAATTGATGAAGGAATTAAATATCAATTTTGATGCAGTCAAAGCTAAAGAAATTAAAAAGAAATTATGATCTTTGCCAAGTAGAAGTTTTCGCTTGACGATAAATGCAGATTAAAGGGGTTCTGGCTATGGCTGGAACCTTTTTTTGTTTTAATTATATGATCTGAAGAAACTTTTCCCTATAAATATTGGGTAAACAACAGATTTAATGTGAAATTCTCCTTAATATCTTGTGTTTATTCAAAATATCTTCTTATATTTGCAGTGTCTTCCATTTTGAATAGGCGAGTCAGTTCGCCAACATTAGCCGTTGGCCTTTTTTGTGCCAGGCCGTATCATTTTGCTGGCTTCAGCAAAATGGTCTGTTAATATAGTTCCGACCCCCGTGTGGAGCGTTAATGCGCCCACTGCCTATTCAAGGTGGAAGACAACGGGAAAGCGGAACTTTCTTTTTTAAGTATCCGTCTTGAATTTTTGGATGAGAGTTCCCTTCCCCGTATTTTATTAACTTATTGTTTAACTTCATTTTAAATGTCTTCCAAAATGAAAAAACAAACAACTCTCCAGCTGCAACCGGCAGCTTTGTCAGCCTTCCAAGTATGGCTAAATAGTGATAATTCCTTGTTCTCCTCTGTACTGGAGAGCGCAGTTTCCAATCGTCAGGTATTGCTTATCGGCCATGCTTGCCTTGCTTTCTCAGCTTTGGTGTGTGCCGTTTCGTTGTCGGCCGAAGCGGCAACATTCTTGTTCATTTGGTTCTTTGAAGCGATTTTCCTTTGTGTGAAAGGAGGTTTGAAATGAGATTCTTTATTTCAAAGATGGACGACTACAGTGTAGTCAATAACAAAGGATTGGCACTACAGAAGTGGCTAAAAGACTTTGGTCATAAACTGCTTCCAGATGAATTGTCTAAAGATGCTTTCATTGAAGAAGTGCGTCAGAAGATAGCAGATCTTGATAAGCAGTTCCCACGCTCCGGATTGTTGACGTTATCAAGAACTTCGATAGACAATGGTCTTTCACTTTACGTTTCTATCTATCCCATCAAGAATCCGGAAAAGACAGTTGTTCGTTTCTATATTCACAAGGTGATTGGTGATTATAGATTCAACGAAAAGGTTTCAATTGAAGCACAGAAAGGAGGTATCAGATGAAGCGTGTCCGTAAATTGGTGGATGATGCCACAACATACGTATCTTCCACTCGCAAACATATCGGTAGTGAATCTAGCGAATATGTCTATACCGTATGGTATGACGGTAATGCTGTTATTGATACGGCATCGGCAGAAGAACTCCAAGAACTTGTGTCGTGTATGCAGGCTGCTCTGAAGATGACGGAGAAAGGGGGTGAGCAATGAAGATTGTCTATACTTTGAAGAATGTGACTGACCTGGAGTGGGCTTTGACCATTGCTGCTGAAGTGAAAGCTGAGGTGGGAATTACTCCGGACTATATAGAAACGGATAGAGGCGAACGAGTGACGTATGACCGTACGGACTTCAAGCGACTGGAGAAAGGTGATATCGGTGATTCGGATTACATTGACAGACATAGGTTTCTTGCGGATAAATGAGTATCTTTGTAAAAAGATTTGCGTATGAAGATATTCAATAAAGAAGATATGGAAAAAGCCATTGAGAAATTCAATGGAGTGGAATGGTTCATGAACAAAGGAATCGTTTCATATGGGTCAAGCAAGGATAATGTCTGTATCCATTATTTGTTATGGCATTCGTTGAATGATTCGGGGAAGGTGAAATTCGTGAAAGGATTGTTCTTTTACCTCCAAGCGAAAGCAGCCTTTGACGGGCAGGTGAAGCCCCAAAAACTCCGTATTATGATAGATTATGGTGAGGAACTGAATGAATATGGCCGATTGGGGATTATGCTTCATTCGATATTTGTTCCTGATGTAGGTTTCTTGCCTTGTGATTGAAATACATTAGCTTGGTAGCACAAATATAATTCGGTCCTGTTTACTCGTGAGAGTAGGCAGGACCTTTTTTGTCCTTTTATGTAGGAGAGTTGTATCGTACTTTTGTAGCATGGGAATCATGAAGAGACAGGCCGAAGCGATGACGAACCGAAGGAGTTGGGGACAGAAGTCCAATTCTTTGGGCGGACGGGTTTGGCCGATAGAAGTGAGTGTGGAAGGTGATACGGGCATTACCCAGCGCCATCAACGTGAACTCGACAAGAAATCGGTTGCCAAGTTCAACCGTCAGGTAAGGGCTTGGGGTCAAATGGTGAATAGAGGGTTGATGTCGAACATCCTTCTTCGTATCGACAAGGATGTGCAGCTCTCCTCCAGCTTGAAGCAGAACTATCGCCATTATGGCAAGACGGTTCGGGCTGGTGAGGAGATAACGAGCATCGGGTTCAGCTTTGCCGAGGAGGGTATCTATGTTCATCTGGGTGTTGGCCGTGGATATGCCATGGAGGGCGGTACCCGCATCATCACCAAGAAGACCAACCGCGACGACCTACGCAAGCCGAAGGACTGGTTCAACTCCGTCATCCGGATGCACATAGATTCCTTGGGTGAGATAGTGAAGAATTATTGTGGGGACTTGTACTTGAACGCGTCCCGGATATACATCAACCGATAGTTATGAGTGAGACAAAAAGAATTGGAGACTTTCATTTTGTGCCTACCGAGGTGGGCACATACGCTGTGCGGATGGAGGGCAGTCTGAATGATACCTTCGAGCGGTTCCTGAGCTTCGATGCCACCAGTTGGGATATGGATCCTGTAACGGTGGCCGGAGTGCGTGTCGTTCCATGGGGAGCGGACAACAACCTGCCCAAGAACATGCGACGGATATTAGAGAAAAACAACCTGGCACCGGGCATCCTTGACCGCAAGCTGGGCTTGATTTATGGGCAGGGGCCGATGCTCTACACATTGGAGGTGCAAGAGAACGAACGGGTGCAGAACTGGATGCAGGATGATGAGATACAGAACTGGCTGGACAGTTGGGACTATCGGGGCTTTATCCGCCACATGCTGATGGAGTATAACCATCTGAAGGGCTGTTTCGTGAAATATGTTTCGGGCAAGTCCGTCCGTGTGGGCAAGCCTTGGATTCACTCGCTGGAGTGTGTTCCTTCGGCTGACTGCCGGCTTGTCTGGCCAAAGAACGACTCACGCAGGGTGGATGATGTGACCGATATCATGGTAGGTGACTTCGATGCCTACACGAATCCAACCTACAAACTCTTCCCGGTGTTCGACAAATGGCATCCATCGAAGCATGAAGTGGCCATGAAATACCATTCCATGCGTAGTTTCGGACGCAATTTCTATTCCCTCTCTTCCTTCTATGGTTCCGTGCCCTGGATGGCAGATGCCAATGCCTTGCCCGAAATCATCGCTTACCTGAACAACAACATGATAGCTGCTGCCTACATCGTGCATGTGCCGCAAGGCTATTGGGAGGAGAAACGCCGATTGATAGAGGACAAGCAGCCAGACCTGAACGAAGCACAGATTCTTCGGAAGCTGGACGATGTGAAGCAGACACTCGCCCAACAGATAGCCGAAGTGATGGCGGGCAAGAACAATGCCGGCAAGTTCTTCATGTGTGTGGATTTCATTGATGTAGATGGGCATGAGCAGAGCTGGAAGATAGAGCCTATCGAGATGAATATCGACAAGTACATCGAGGCGCTGACCAAGATTTCACGCATAGCGGATTCTTCGACCACTTCGGGACTTGGACTGAATCCGGCATTGGCCAACATCATCATCGACGGCAAGGGGGACAGCGGTAGCCAGATGCTTTATGCGCTGAAGCTGTTCTATGGTGCCGATACGCAGATTCCCGAAGATATCGCCTTGGAGGCTATCAATGACGCTATCCGCATCAATTTCCCTCACAAGAAGGGCATTTTCATGGGACTTTACCGAAAAGTCATCAACAAAGAGGACAATGTAACGGCCGGAGAACGTGCCACCAACCAAGTATAACCATGGAAAAGAAAGAAATCATTTTCCCCGATTGTTGGGAAGAACTGACACCCCCGGAGTGGCAGCATCTATTGAAGCTCCGTGGCAGACTAGAGAGTGACAACCGCATCAGTCTGATGGATGTGAAACGCTCATGGGCTTATTATGTGTTGAGAGGCCGCGGATGGCGTGAGGGATTCCGTGCCGTAGAACCATTGGTGGTGTTGGAGAATGCCGCCAAATCCTTGGACTGGATGTGGAAGGAGTATGAGAATGGGGTCATTGAACTGGCATTTGACTCAACTGAACAACTCTTGCCGAAATGGAGAAGGTACCGTGGACCGAAATCACATGGAGCGGACTTGACTTTCGGGGAGTTCCGCCATGCACTGGCTTATTGTAACAGCTATACGCAGGAGCATCGTCCGGATATGCTGACTGCCCTGTGCGGTGTGCTTTACCGCAATGCCGGCAACAGCAAGCTGGGGCAGTGGCGTGAGCCTTTCAATGCCAGCTTGATGCAGTTCTATGGCAATCGTATCCATCCCATGCCGGACTTCCTGAAGTGGGGTGTGTATGCCTGGTTCAGCAGCTTCTGCCGGTTCCTGACCGAAGGCACGTTCATTATCGACGGACACGAAGTGTGTTTTGCACCCGTTTTCAGCCGTTCGAAGCGTGAAGATACGTCTGATCAGTCGTTGGGACTGAACAGCATCCTCTTCTCCGTGGCCGAAAGCGGAGTGTTCGGTTCGGTGAAAGATACCGATGATGCCCCTTTGTTGCGGGTATTGATGAAACTATTGGATGACCATAACAAGGCGGAAGCCTTGAGAAAGGAGATGAAGAAATGATATTTGACATTCAAAGACCAGGTGCAGAAGAGTTGCGTGAACTGACCGGCAACTATTATGCCAACAATGACTTCAATAAGATAAAAAGTGACATCAGGTCTGCATCCTATTACCTCACCAAAGTGATAGGTGAAGCCGTATATGTACGTGCCATAGATGCGTATCAGAAAAATGAGGAATCCGGTACCGGTGAGGGGCAGATTGCCGATGTGCCTAAGTTCATCGAGTTGGTGCAGCGTCCTATTGCCATCATGGCAACCTTGCAGATGTACCGCAAGAACGACGTGAGCCACGAAGACAGCGGGCGCAAGGTGGTAGTGACCAGTGACGGTACCGACAAGATACCTTGGGAGTGGCAACTGGACCGTGACGATGCCATCCACATGGAGGAATACTATCAGGCGGTGGAGCAGCTCATCGATTACTTGAACAAGACCCAACTGAAGGAATGGATGGAGAGCGAGCAGAAGCGATTGGCCGATACGCTGCTGATCCGTAGCGGTCGCGAGTTCGACAAGTACTTTCCCATCCAGTCGAGTGAACGGATGTACCTGCTGATGGTAGGATTCATCCGCGAGGTTCAGATGCGCTATATCCGTCCGGCATACGGCACGGAGAAATGGGCGGATTTGTTGGCAGACCGGTCTACACCTGAGAACGAAGTACGTTTTGCAGCATGCAAAGCGACCGCTTTACTCAGCATGTCACTTGCCCTGCTCAGAATGCCGTTGCAACTGATTCCGGGCGGTGTAGTACGAAGCTACATGAGTGAGAACGGGATGCGCGAATCTCTTCCCGCTTCACTTGATGATGTGAAACGATTGGCTTCCTGGCTAGAGCAGGATGCCAAGGACTGGATAGTCCAGATGAAGGATTTGAGAGACGGGAATACGGGTGACATCAGTCTGCTGCCCGAGAATGACAGACGCAACAAATTCTGCTTATTATGACGATACTACAACAACCATCGGCCCATGAAGTAGCCATGAATATGACCGACTTCATCATCGATACCGATTCTACCATAAACTTCAGTGTAAAGTATGGAAGCCAAACGATATTGAGCGAGGACTATGTGCCGGATGCCAACTGGCAGGTGCGGACGCACAAGTTGGGCAAGTTCCTGGCACAAGCCTTATGGGGACTTTGGCCAACCTCCAATTTGTTTGACCAAACCCATCTGAAGGGTTCGTTCGGGTTTTACATTAACGATGTACTGCAATGTTCGAGCGATGTGTTGTTTTCGTGCCGTTATCTGAAGGGCGTGACAAATCCGGTGTTCCTGACGAATGGCAACATCAAGATAACCCGTCCGGGAGTGACGGAATGGCTGACGGTGAATGCAGCCGGAGTGAATGTAACGGTGAGCGGTGTAGATGAGTATGGTGGTTTGCTGACTGTTCCCATGGGTACGGTGTCGGACGTGACTACCTTCAACGTGAGCGTGGACCGAGTAACGACTCTGTTGGGCTTTACTCCGGTGGGTGAGTATATCATTAAGGTCGGTACTGCCGAGTTCTGCTATGTGGTGGACCATAATCACTATGCCGAAGTGTTCCAGTTCCGGTACCGCAACGTGTATGATGCGCCCGAAGTGCTTTCCTGTGTGGGTGATGTGAAGCTGAAGGGTGCGGAGAAAGCATCGACGGGCTATCTGTATGGTGTCGAGAGAAAGTTTGATGTGCGTGCCAATGATGAATATACCGCCAACAGTGGGGTAATCTTCCTCGGTAGTGAGTACAAATATTGGCATGACTTCCTGAATACCCGTGAAGCTGAAATATACATCGATGGGGAGTGGTACCCAATTATTGTGAGCAAACAGAATTATGAACGCGAGTTCCGCAAGGATAGGCTGAAGGCTGTAGAATTTTCCTTCCGCTTTGCGGATCCCGACCAAAACGGACTGATATGATACCGATTTCGAGATTCAGAGAGTGGTGCATCGAGCTGATGGCCGAGGTGAATGCCGGTGAAGTGCGGATAGAACACCTTGTCATGGGTGTGGACGAAGGGCATATCGTCAAAAAGATAAAGGACAAGAAGGGAGTGTGCCTGTGTGTGAACTATCCGGATGCAACAGGTGACGGCAGTGATGACAATGCGACGGACGTACAGCCCGTGTATTTCTTTGTGGTGGAGAAGACGAATCCGGGCAGCCAGACGGATGATGCCGAAATGCTGCACTATGGGAAGCTGCAGGACATTACAAGGCTGCTCCGTGTGACGGTGCGCAATTATGCGATGGGCAACTGTCTTGGGGTTCAGATAGACCTGACAGACAAGATTGAGTGGGAGTACCAAATATTCGGAGGCTTCAACGGCCTTTCGTTGGGTATTAAAATAACGGATGTGAAATATGGTTAGCCTGTACATTGACGGCACTCCGTTGGTATTGCCATCGGATTTTGCCACTGAAATCAAGATAGAGAACTCGTTCTTCACCAAGAACGGGGAATATACCTACGACTTCAAGATTCCCTTGAACAACCCGACAAATGCGGCCATGTATGCCCATTTGCATCGACTGAACAATGTGAGCGAAATCAAGGAGAAACGTCAGGCGGTACTGATGGCCGACAACCGCTGTTACATCAACGGTACCGAAATCATCACCGACTGGACGGATGACTCCGTTTCCATCCAGTTAGCTTCGGGCAACAGCGAACTGAACTACTTGATAGGGGCGAGCCTTCAAGTGTCGTTTCTGGATATGGGCAAGGTGGAACTGACTGATGAAACGGGGCGTGTTTCTTATTATACCCAAAGCTTGCAGGGCAGTTATCCGGATTATGATTTTGTGGCTGCACCTGTGAGTACTCCAGCCGGCATCCTGAATGAATGGCGTTTCTCTGTAGCTTCTTCGGCTTATTCGCTCCGATTGGCCGATGATACGATACGGGTGGTGCAGCCTTACCTCTGTGCTTTGGTGCGACGGATGCTGAATGCCTTGGGCTATACCATCGGAGTGAACCAACTTGAAGAGAGTAGGTACAACCAACTGATAGCCGTACATGACGTGAATACCTTGGAATATGCCAAGATGCTTCCGGGGTGGAGCGTGAAGGATTTCTTCGAGAACCTGGAACGGATGTTCAACTTAGTACTGGTAGTGAACAACCGGGACCGTACGGTAGATATCGTGTTTGCCAACCAATTCTACATTGCCGCTGAAGAAGTGCATCTGAATGCAGTGGAGGATGATTATGAGGTGGAAACCGATGAAGAGAATACCCTGCTTATGACAAATGCCAATATAGGTTATGATTTGCCGGACTCGGAGTATTTCCGCTTTGCCAAAATGAATGACAGCTTGGTGAACTTGTGCGAAAAGGTGGAGCAGCCAAGTTTACTTAATGTAGGGTTGTACTTCAAGGCGAATACACCTAATCGCACCATCTGTATCGATACGAGTACGGGCAGACAATATGTATATCGTCCGTATCAGTTGGAGATATTTGCCGGTGGCATGTATCCGCTTCGGGAGGTGAACCAATATGCTAATCTGGACAGGGGCGGTGAGGAAGTGACGCTGAAATTCATCCCTTGCGCTCAAGTGTACCACACTATCCAATGTTTTGATGCCGGAGGCGAAAAGGTGGGTGACTACATTTGGTCGCTTCCGTCCATTGAAGGGAATGTAACGACCGAAGGTGAAGATGTTTCGGCTTTGAACATGACAGAGCTGATAACATCCGGAAAGACGGATAGCGGTAATTCGGGTAGCGGACGTTTGAGCCTGGCTTTTTGGCATGGGTGTAAGAGTGAGAATGCCTTGGGGCCTGCTTTGCCGACAGCTTATCCGCTTGTGATGAGCGACAATATGTTTCAGGTATTGACCGACGGACTGGAGATGGCACCGCAAACATTGGTGGACAGCCAATACTCTTTGCGACTGTCAGTACTGGATGCGGAGTTGTATAGTGGGGTATATGACATCGATACGACCAAGAGTTACAAGTTCTATACATCGGATCCAAATCTCCCGGATGCACATCTGATATTCGTAATACGCAACAAGCGCTTCGTATGTCGAGAAATGAATTTCACCATTGCCCAAGGAGAAAAACAGAAACGATGGAGTTTGACTTGTTATCCCATCCATATAGCGGATACCGAAGCATACAAGCGATGGATTCTGACGGATGGCCGATGGCGTGACGGTGGTGTTTGGCTGGATGATGGGCGGTGGTTGGATGAATGAATCTTTATTATCTTCTATATTTTGAATTTTTCTTGTGCCTTGCTTACTCGCGAGAGTCGGCAAGGCTTTTTTTGTGTCCTTTTGCAAGGTAGGTACAGCAGCTATTTTTGTCAAAAAGATATTTTAAAAGATGGGTGTAAGTACAAGTGATTTTAGAATAGCGCTGCGCATAGACAATGCGGATGCTGCACGCAAGTTGCAGGAGACCAAGAATGAAATCTCCAAACTGAAAGAGGAGATGAAGAAGTTGGCCGATGCCGGCAAAAAGGATACGGATGAATACAAGCAGATGAACAAAACTCTTGACGAACTGAACGTGAAGGCACGTGAGTATCGCAAAGAGGCAGGGCGTACAGGTTATACCTATAATGAACTGCGGCAACAGGCTTCGAAACTCCGAAGGGAGCTTCATAATACAGTGCCTGGAACCGAGAAGTGGAAGCAATTACAAGCCGACTTGAAGATAGCCGATGGCCGACTCAAAGAAGTGCGTGCTTCGGCTCAAGGTACCAGTTTTTCTTTAGGGAAATTGGCCGACGGATTCAACCGTTATGCCGCCATCGGTGCCAGTGCAGTAGCTACGCTGACAGGTATGGCCTTGACGGTACGTGGCTGTGTGAATGACTTTGCCGAAATGGAAGAAGCCGAAAGCCAAGTGACCAAGTACACCGGTATGGCCAAGGATGAAGTGAAGGCACTGAACGAGGAGTTCAAGAAGATGGATACTCGTACACCACGCACAGAACTGAACGAGTTGGCAGGTACAGCCGGACGCTTGGGTATCCAAGCCAAGGAGGATGTACTGGAATTCGTGGAAGCAGCCGATATGATCAATGTAGCGCTTGGTGAAGACTTGGGCGAGGATGCCATCAAGAACATCGGCAAGCTTTCGGACATGTTCGGTGATTCATCGAAGAGCATGAAGGAAAACATGCTTGCCATCGGTAGTGCGGTGAACTCCGTGGCTCAGAACTCCAGTGCCAGCGAACCGTATCTGGTGGAATTCACAGCACGCATGGGCGGTGTGGCCAAACAGGCGAACCTTGCGATTACCGATGTGATGGGCTTCGCTTCGGCACTCGACCAGAACATGCTCCGTTCCGAAATGGCATCTACCGCTTTGTCGGGTCTTATTATGAAAATCTATCAAGAGCCTGCGAAGTATGCCAAGCTGGCCGGTATGGATGTGAAAGAGTTTACCGACCTGATGGAAAAGGATGTGAATGCTGCCATTCTTTCCTTCCTGGAATCCTTGGGCAACCTGGGTGGCATGAACAAGATGGCTCCTGTGCTGAAGGAGATGAAACTGAGCGGTGCGGAAGCAGCCGGAGTGATTTCGACCTTGGCAGGTAATGTGGCCAAGGTACGTAAGGAGCAACGGCAAGCTAGCGAAGCTTTTGCTGAAGGTACCTCGATTGTGAACGAGTTCAATGTACAGAATAACACTGTACAGGCTGAATTGGACAAAGCCAAGGAACGTTTTGCGGACATTCGTCGTGAGTTGGGAGAGCAGCTTCTACCAGTGATGAAGTATATGGTGAGTACGGGTAGCTTGACGGTGAAAGGGCTGAGTGCCGTTGTGAGTGTGCTGTTTGAATACAAAGGTGCAATCCTGACTGCCGGAACCGCCATCGCTACCTATACCTTGCTGGTGAATGGTGCAACCATGGCTACCAAAGCTTACGAAGGTATCACCAAATTGGCGACATTGACCACTAATTTGTTCAGTAAGGCTACCAAGCTATCACCATGGGGATTGTTGATATCCGGAGTAACGGCAGCCGTAGGTTATTTCACGATTTTCCGCGATTCCACCGATAAAAATACGCAATCACTGAAAGGAATGAATGCGGAATTGTCCGAAGCGGAATCCCGTTTGAACCGGATGGGTGACATTGACTTGAGGGCTAAGAACCTCGATACACTGAATGACCGACAGAAGCAGGACTTGAAACAGGATGCTGAAGCTGAGATCCGTGTCATTGAAGACAAGCTTGCCAAAGAAACGGCTCTTTTCCGAAAATACTATCAGGAGCAGAAAGCAACAATTGAAGCTCGTACCGATATTGATGACCGGGCTAAGCGTGCATTGATTCGTGGATTGGATCATGAAGCGCATGACAAGGCCGTGGAACTTAATGCACTGCTTGAAGAAAAGAAGAAATTGGTGCAGTTAGTCAATCAGTTACCTTCAAATAGTAGATTGAATATCGGTACTCCAACCATCGAACCTGACGAGAAGGAACTGGACGAGCAATATCAAGCAGAACTGAAGTTATTGGAGAAAGCACAGAACGAGAAACTGACTCAAATCAAGTGGTTTCATCTGCAAGGTATCTCTACGGAAGAACAATATCAGCAGGAAATGTACCGATTGGAATTAGACTCTCTCTTCAAACGTCAGGAACTGAACGAAAAGTACGGCAAGGATGCTTCTGACCTGCAAGTACAAGTGATGGACAAGATGCTTGCAGAAGCAGATCGTAAATATGCAGAGCTTCAGAAAAAAGCCGTTGTAAAACCAACGGATATTGAAGTAGAGGATGAAGTAGAAGAGGATAACTACTTGATAGAGAAATTCAAACAAACATTGGATGGTCAAAGGGCTATTCTTGAAGCACATCATGAATCTGGGCTAATTTCAGAGCAAGAATATCAGGATGAACTGACACGGATAAATGCTGAAGCTGAAGAGAAACGTCAAGAGAAGCGAATACAAAGTACAGAATTGGTATCGCAAGCTTTTTCTCAAGTAAGTAATATTGTCCAATCACTTCAAGATTTGGAAGTAAGCAAGGTTGAACGTTCTTACGATAAAAAGATAAAGGCTGCTAAAACTGCCGGCAAGGACACTACTAAGCTGGAGGAAGAGAAAGAAGCCGCCGTTCTTAATGTAAAAAAGAAATACGCAGACAAACAATTCTTGGCTACTGCTTTCCAAATTGTAGCCGATACTGCTGCAGCTGTAATGAAAGCTTGGGCAGAATTAGGCCCGATTGCTGGTCCTATATTCGGTGCATTGGCCGCTGCGCAAGGTGCTATTCAGTTAGCGGTAGCTAATGAGCAACGTCAAGCAGCCAAAGGTTTGAAAAGTGGTGGTTATTCATCAGATTATGTAGAAGGTTATACCTCCCGTGGTGATTCGGATGATGTGGCGGGCGTGATTCCTGTACATAAAAACGAGTTTGTGGCCAATCATGTAGCGGTGGCGAACCCGCATGTAAAGCGTTTCCTCGATGTGTTCGACTTGGCACAGAAGGACGGCAGTATCCGATGGATAGACACGACCCAGATATTGGAGCGCACCCGTACTCGTGCCGGACGCTATTCGGGCGGTTACTCCGGACAAAATGCTCCAACTTCGGTATCTTCCGTAGCGTCGGGTAGTGACGGGCAGGTGGTGCAGCTGCTGAACCGTATCATCATCCTGCTGCAGACGGGTAATGAAAATACTTCGAAGATGGCTAACCAAGGCATCCCACTGGATGTACGAACTATTCGTGACGGGCTGAAAAAGCTCGACCGCTTGGAGGCAAATGTGAGCAGATAGGTGTCCTTTTATCAAAGCCTTGATAAACCGATATTTGCATCAAAACATCGAGGTTATGACTAGAGAACGAAAAATGAACATCCAACTGGCAACCGCCGTGGTATTGGCCTTGGCAGGGCTGGTGCTGATCATGATGGGCTTCTGGGTGTCGCCCATCGGCGAGATTCACAATTCCGTATTGGTGGCCTTCGGAGAAATCAGTACCTTCTCCGGCTGCCTGTTCGGTGTAGATTATCATTATAAAATAAACAAGTACCATGGACAAAAGAGTCAATCCGATAACAGCGGAACAAATTAAAGGCATCATGCCACATGCTACGGACGAGAATATCCGTACCTATCTGCCATATCTGAACGAAACGATGGAACGTTTCGACATCGATACGTCTATCCGCCAGTGCCATTTTTTGGCACAGCTAGCTGTGGAGAGCGGTTCGCTCCGTTATGTACGCGAACTAGCTTCGGGCGAAGCCTACGAGGGGCGCGAGGACTTGGGTAATGTATTCCCGGGTGATGGTGTGAAATTCAAAGGTAGGGGGCTTATCCAACTGACCGGGCGTGAGAACTACCAACGATTCCAGGATTGGCTGGTATTGAACTATACTGAAGACATCGACATTATGACTTATCCCGAACTGTTGGAGAGTCCGGAACTGGCGGTGATGGTAGCCGGTTGGTATTGGGATGTACGCAACGTGAACGCGATGGCCGACCGGGATGATGTGGTGACTGTCACCCGAAAGGTGAACGGTGGTCGCAACGGACTGGCTCAGCGTATTGATTTTCTGAATCGTGCAAAATTAATATTAGGATGGTTATGAGAAGTATCTATTGGATTTTGGCTTGCTGCCTGATATTTGCAGCAGTGATGGTGATGGGAGTGAGTATGCAGTCTTGCAAGAGCAAACGTGCAATGGAGAAGAGTGTGCATGTGGATAGCGTGGGTATGTCTGCTTACAAAGAGGAAATGGACAGCTTTGCTTTCCGACGATTGCTGGAACGTTACAACAAGAACTTCTCATTGGAAATCCGGCATTATCGTCCGATAAAGGACACGACCTTTGAAGTGACAGGCACATATCTGGAGGAACATATTCTGTTTTCGCACCGACATGAGAAGGAGAGGGACAGTTCAGGATGGAATGTCGTACTCCGGGAGAAAGAGGACAGTACGGAGGCAACGGTTTCTGCAGAATCGGAATCCGAAGAGGAACCTGCTTCGACGGATTACAAGATATTGTTTTATTCGGTTTTAGTGATATTGGTGTTTCAATGGATGAAAAAGTGATTCATTTCCAAGTAAGTATCAGTAGTTGTGTTTCCCCGTCCGCCCGTGAGGGTGGGCGGTCTTTTTTGTCCTTTTTTGAATGGGTGTGTGCCGTTATCTTCGTGCCATGAATGTATTTGAAGCGATAAGACAGATGAAGGTGCTGACGGATAAAGGCGAGACTTTTTCCTTCAGCTTTATGAGCTATTCCATAGACAAGAACAAAAGTCATGGAATAGTGACCGTGGAACATGCCAAACTCCGTGCCGGCAACCGAAAGGACCGTACCCGCTACAATGACTATCTGCTGAACTTCGTGGATATGGATACACTCGAAGAGAAAACATGTTGGCAGCCTTTGCTGCTAGAGTTTAATGGTATCATGCTTGAGTTGAACTAATATGGCAGAAGAAACTGAAAACAAGAAGATAGAGCTGAAGCTTGATTTCGAGAAGATAATTCCTTGGAACGGGCAACAGGATACGGGTAGGGATGTGCGTCTGAAGCTGGATCGTAATTGGCAGAAAGTGGTTGATGCGTTTAATGCCTTAATCAGCTTTATGGTTACAGCTGATTATCTGGATGACAAATTTCTCCGCAAGGACAAGGACGACACAGCTAATGGAAAGATAACCTTCAACAAGGGATGGGAAACCAAAGAATTCATCAGTGGCTTGCTTGGTCATGGAGCAAAAGTTGATGAGTATGGACAAGCGGAACTTGAATCACTCTTTATCCGAACATTCATTGAAGTGCCTGAACTGAGATTTAACAGATACACCGTCCGAATGGGTGACGAAATCAATTCCGTTTCGGCTGGCGTGGTGGAATCGGTGACCCCCGACAAGGATGCAGATGGCAATGTATTGACTACAGGTACTCTAACATTAAAGCTGGAAGATACGGATATAGGTACGCTCGAATACGACGATATTGTCACTCAGATATACTCCGATATGTTGAATAAGGAAAACAATTCGACCGAGACCTCTGACGATGGCAAGGGTAATCGACATATGAAGGGCTTTGCTACCGTCATGTTCAAGGTGTTGGAAGTGTCGGGAGAACGCAATGAAATCATACGCTATTCGTTAAGACCTTTGTCTGACAACTGGAAGAAGCAGGTTCATCCTTATCAATTCGGTGCATTTTCCCAACGTGGTAACTTCAGCAACAAAGACAGACAGATTATCGTTTATAAGGGTCTTTATCCGAAACCTTATACACGCTACATGGATGGTGTCAACGATTGGGAGTTCACAGCCAAGATGATTGGTATGCAGTTGGGCTACTTGGGTAATTTGTCCGTATTCGGTATGGATATGACGGGCTATTCCGCTTATCTCAACAATGTATATTTTACGGGTATGATTCGTCAGCTCTATATCCCTGAATGGATTGATGGTGAATCTGCTGCACAGAACGGTACATTGGTATATATGGGCGGCGACCACTACGTTTCCAAAGGTGACACTACCAATCCGCCACTTTTCGACTTGACGGATGAAAACGGCAACAGCCTTATCTTTACAGATGAGGATGGAGAGGGAAACATCCTTGACGTAAACAGCGATGAATACGACCAGCTTGCTAAGAAAGGCAAGGATGGTGTAGGCATCAAGAGCAATGTGTCCTACTACACGATTACCGACACCAACGAGAAGCCGTTGGAATCTTCAAGCGAGTGGAGTTCAAGCATGGTACAGCCTACCGACTTGAAGCCTTATTTGTGGAAGAAGAATGTAATCACCTATTCCAATTTGGTCAAGAATGTAACGATAGAATGTATCTCGGTTCGAGGCAAGGATGGAACGAGCGTGAGCATCAAAGGTTCTTTCGACAGCGAAACAGAACTTAAATCGGCATATCCGAACGGACCCGTCAATGCTTCGGATGCGTATATGGTAAATGGGGACCTCTATGTGTGGACGGGTTCCGAGTGGAAGAACGTGGGTGCCATCAAGGGAGAAAAAGGTGATACGGCTTACATTCACTTGAAGTATGCCAATGAGACTTCATCGGGTACGCAGGTCACTGTAGGTGGTTCGGTATATACGCTTTCATTTACATCCAATGACGGTGAGGATGTGGGCGATTGGTTAGGTATCTACACCGATTTCGTTCAAGCGGATTCCATGAACATTGCCGATTACAAGTGGAAGAACATCAAGGGCGAGAAGGGAAACGACTCTACTTCCTATTGGCTTAACAGCCCTGTAGGTGCAATCAACTTCACAACTGATGGTTATCCTAGCCCGACTTCATTCGTGGTTTCTATGAAGAAAAAGACGGGTAACGGTAATGTGATAGCTTGCTCCGATTTTTATCTGGCTACATGGAAGTATGACGGGAATTGGCAGATGGCTTCAATCTCGTCCGTTAAGACAAGTTCCGTGACCATTATACCCGCAGCATCCACAGCTTACAAGCAATACAGGGTGACCGCACACACCACATCATCGGCATCTGAAAGCAATATCGTATGTCAGATTGGTATTGGGGTGTCATTCAACGGTGCTAAAGGTGAAGAAGGTGCTGAAGGTATATATGTGTATGATGCAGGATTCTTTGACAAGAACCGTGCCTATTATTACAAGACCATTGACGGAAAGGTTAGGCGTGACAAGATAGTTTATGAAATTGGCGGCAGCTTTTACAATTTCCTTGTTAGAAGCCGTCAGTCGGACGATAGCACTGGACTTGTGAACACACCTCCTACAAGCGCACAAGGTGACACGAACTGGGAGGTCATGTCCCAGTATCAGACGCTAATAGTCAATACCGTCTTCGGTACGAATGCCAACATTGGTGGATTCATGACTTCGGCAGAAACGATGCTCAGTCAGAGCAAGGGTGAGGATGGCGAATATAACATCTACATGAATGGCAAGACAGGGGAGTTCCGTTGTCGGAATGCTTACGTCAAGGGGGAAGTCTATGCGTTGAAAGGGGTTATCGGCGGTTTTTCGATAGACGGGAACAATCTCACGAACATGCTTGCTGGCAATACGGCAAGTGGAGCAAGCATATACATATCCAATCAGGAACAGACCAGATTTGCCCGTTTGAACGGCAGAAACGAAGATTCTGCTGCGGAATTCCGAAATGATAGCGGTACGGCGGTGAGAATTCAGGCGTTCGGTGGAAGCAGCAACTTTGGCTTGGATGTTACAGGAAATCAGGACAGCAAGGCAATCCGTTCTGTCGGTACATCCATTTTCCTCAGCCGAGAGTCTAATTTTGAGCGTGTCAACGTGAGTGGGCTGTGCTATTGCACGCAGGAAGGGAATTCTTTCCGCTTGTCCAAGGCTTATGGGAATTACATCATTGGCTGCAATGTGGATTTCCTTGTCATAACAGGGAATTGTACGCTCCCCGATGCCTCCCAATACAAGGGTCGTGCTATATGGACTAAGCGGAGGGGTAGCGGTGTCCTAACGGTCGTCAACGTGTATTTGAGCGACGGTTATTTCAAGGCATCGAAAGACTGGGATGACGACCATTCACGCATTTTTATCAGTGACGGCATCTATTGGAACGAATTTTATTGCAAATGACATGAAGATTAATTTTAAGAAATTTCCCCTCTATACGGGAATCAGCAGACAGAAGACTACGCCAATGGACATATCGTTGGCGGTCAGTGAAGGGCTATACGGGAACATTCCCGGGGTGCAGGCTCACTCGTTAGCCATGAAGATATATCAATCCGATGGCGATGTGGAGCTTGATGTGGCCGAAATGCAGTTACTCCACCGTAGCATGGACTTGTTTGTGGGTATAATTGCGGACAGCGTAAGAGACTATATTGACAACCATAAGGAGGAATAGAAGATGGCAGAATCAAGTAGAAGAGAAAAAGACCTTCCTATGACGGAAGAATTCGAATACGTTCGTGGTATAGACCCGAACGGACGTTCGGTAAACGTGCCGAAATCGCTCTTCGGAGGTAATCTTGACGTGGCTTCGGAGGAGGTGCTTGGAGGTGTCAAAGCATCGCCCAAGTCGGAAACCGATACCAACGAAGTGAAGATTGACCCGAATACGGGTAAATTGTATTGTCCACCTTCGGAAGTGTCGATGGCTACGGCTGAACAGATTGGCGGCATCGTGGCAGATGTGAAAACTTCGGAGGAAACGGAAGAGGTGAAGATTGACCCGAATACGGGAAAGGCTTATGTAAGGCCTTCTTCCAAATTGGGAATGGCTACATCGGAAACTTTGGGAGGTGTAAAGGCAAACCCCGCAACGGATAACGATACACAGGAAGTGCATATCACGGAGGACGGATTCCTTGTTACACAGCCTAGCACAGGGGGTGAGAATGAAGGCGTAACTGGGGTGAAGGGTAATGCGGAAACATCGTATCGAAAGGGTAATGTGAACATTACTCCAGCCAATATCGGATTGGGCAATGTGAACAATACGGCAGACTCCAACAAGTCCGTGAAGTACGCAACTTCATCAGGTTCTGCAACCAAAGCGACACAAGACGCAAACGGCAACGTGATTACTGAAACCTACGCAACGAAGACTGAGGTGTCAAATGCTGAAAGCATTGCCAATGAAGCAAAAACTGTAGCCAACATTGCCAAGAACGCTGTTGAAACCCTTGAAGGATTGGCTAATACCACAACGGCACAGGAAACATTGGCGGCCCAGGTGGTTCAGATTGAAGAGAACAAGCAGAATGTAGAATATTTATCAAACAGCCTTTCGGTATTGAATGGAGGTACTTATCATAAAAATCTTACTCTAGATGATATAGGTGTTAGGCGAAGTGGCTACTACATTAATATGAATGACGGGAAGCAATATTCAGCTTCAATAGCTGTAATAACTAATGCTGTATTCCTAAATGTGGGAGATTCCATACATTTGTACACAGGAGGTTCTGGGTTTGCGGTAATAGCAAAGTCGGAAGATGTCCCGGACAATTCTACCGTTTTTACAGTCATTGCAAAAGCGGACAACCTTATATCTCCGATAGACTATGAAGTAATGGAAGCTGGGTATTATTCTTTCTCAGGCAGAAATGCTGAACAGGGTGATTCTGCACTGGTTCTTAACATCAACAAACAGGAAGAAACAAAAGGAATTGTACCGGGAATGGAATATAAAGTTACAGCTCTTTACGATGGGACACTTGTTGAAATTGAATACTCCGTGGAAGACTTGAGTGGCGAGGGTGCTATGATTGACAGGTACCTGAACTATGATAAGATGTACACGCTCGGTTCAACTGATACAATCGTTACTGCTCCTGTTTATCTTTATGCAGGAGATAGAGTAAGATGTTCTACTGGAGGTACAGGATTTTGCGTGTTTGCAGAATCCTCTACGGGTATAATTGTGCCGTCTACGACATTCAAGGCTATGACAGATGGTTCGACATCTTTTGATGGATACATTGAAAAGGATGGATGGTATGTGTTTTCTGGAAGAACAAATAGAACTGACGGAACGAACTTAGACGTGTATATAAAATCATCAAAGAGAGAAAAGAATGTATATGATTTGTTGAATGAAAAGGCAAGCAAGCCAGAAGTTGCGGAAATAGCTGCAAAGTCATCGGGGGGAAATGGTTTCGCCTTGTCAATCGGTGCAGATTCTGTAAAGGACAACATACCAGCTTATCCTTGGTTTGAAACCGTAGAAAATGACGGGACAACCTATGGCACATACTTGGATGACAAGATAGATTCCGTGCCGCAAGGAGATTCCTTTATCTTTATTTCGGACGTGCATTACAAGGGGAACAAGAAAGAATCCGCAAAGCTGATTGATTATGTGCGAAGAAGACTTGGTATCAAGACAATCATACATGGTGGAGATGTACTTAATGAATCTCCTACCATTGCAGAAGCGGCTAAAGAATGGCTTGATTTCAACCGTGATTTTGTATTCAGGATAGGAGGAGACTTCAAGCAAGTATGTGGCGACCATGACCATAACGGAAGATATGCGAGCACAGGGCAAGCTCTTTCATATCAATTCATACAACGGTCTATGAATGGATACAATATCAAGGAACTAGCCTATGATACAATGTATGATGAACAGGTAAAAGAATTGGCTACGTCAAACGGATGGACGGAAGATGAAATAAAAGAATACGATGCCTGGAAGAAGATGCACTATTACTTTGATGACGCTACTATCAACACTAGATTTATTGTTCTTCATACAGGCTGGACAGGGGATGTTGGTTTGGCGGCAGACAAATTAGGTTCTAATGTCTTGAATGAAAACAATGCGTTGTATCTTCAGATGGACTTCTTGTATAATTCATTGTCTTCATGTCCTGACGGACGGAATGTGGTTGTTGTCGGTCATAATGTGGTGACAAATGTAAAATATACCATATCAACTAGCGACGGGAATATATCAAGATATAACGTCAATGAGGTGTCTTGGATAGGTGCATGGCAAAGTGTAGCTAAGATGATTAGAGCCTATAAGAATAAAAGCGCCGTTGTGCTTGATTATAGGGATTGGTCTGGAGAAGGAATTAAAAGCAAAAACTTTGATTTTGCATGGGTCGGCACTCCTAATGTCGTTTTTTGCATGGGAGGTGATGTCCATTGGGATATATTGGCTAAGTCTTCTTCCAGCTCAGAAGTTTTGAGCGTTGTTTCTGAAGCTACATCGCTTGACAATATAATTGTAGCAGAGGGAACAATTACAAGCTCGGACATCCTTCACGCTCTTACTATGACCGATGGTGCGGATAGAGGCTACAGAGGTATCATCGCACCTCCGGGTGATAGCTATAATGACAGTAACGATTCAGCCTTGACAGCAAACCCAAATACTGCGGGAACATTAGACTCTCAGGTTTTTGACATCGTTACGATTACCAAGAATGCCGTCTATTTTACGCGGATTGGTTCGGGCAAGGATAGAGTGGTTTATTTCTATGATTAAAGTTTATAAAGTTAGTACTATCCTCCCCCGTCCGTGAGGATATGGGGAGAACTAAAAAGATAAGTTATGAGCACATTAGGAACGGAATTCAAAATCAATGTTCACATGGATCCGATAGACGGATATCATATGAGCGACGTGGATTTTCATGCGGACTTTTATGTCAATGCCCGTAATTCGGTCCGATTGAAAAAGACGGACATGACGATGGTGGATGAAGACAACTATCTGGCCGTAGTGGATACACGCAAGACTGGACGCGGCCAGTTGAAGTTTGTACTGTATGCCGCCATCCCGGACGGTGATTGTGAGAATGGTATCAGGAATGAAATTTCAGACGAGACGATATGCGAAGGTTGTTACGTGACGTGAGTGGTTGCTTACCTGTTAAGGCTTTCAGAATAGGCGAAGGATTGGTAACTTCTGCAGAACGTGTGGGTGAAGGATTGGTAACTTCTGCAGAACGTGTAGGTGAAGGATTGGTTACTTCTGCGGGGCTAGTCTGTACGGTGGGCAGACCAAGCGGTGACAGCAATGTCTTCTGGACTCGACAGAACATTGAATGGGCTGAACCTGAAGTGGGTGTCACAAAGTACAATATACTGACCTCTCTGTATCCTTGGAGTCTCGAAGAAATATTGATAGAAGAACTTTTATAATTTATAACTTAAAAACATTCAGAAGATGAGTTTTAAAATTGGCAAATGGGAGATTTCCCCACAATCCGGTGTGGCCGGCCGGCACGAAATCGGTCATAAACTTGTGGAACGTCATACCGGACGTAAGGTATATCAGAAGATGGTTCGCGCGGTCATCAGTAATCCGGCAGCTAATTCAAATGCCGTGGAGACATTGACCATTGAGGGTCTTGCACCTTTCCTGACACTGAACACTTCACAGACAGAGATAGCCTACAATGTGACTTCAGCAGTCATCAACGGTGTTTCCAACGCCGAAAAAGTCCGTGTCAGTTCATCCGGCAAGGAGGTGATACTGGTAACTAATACAGGCTACACCGTATCCGGCAATGAGGGTACTTTCTCGAACGGATTCGGTGAACAGGCCGAGGGTCCCATATCCTTGAAGGTACAATTTGCTACCAATTCCACAACGGAGAGTGTGACCATCCCCGTAATGGTGGAATTCTATGATGGCTCGTCCTGGCAGACAGCCGGTACGCACAATATCATCCAGTCATCTTCGGATGCGGATGTTACATTCAATGTCACTCCATCCGTCTTGAATGATTTCGAAGGAGCGGGTGGTTCACAGACTGTGTCCGTAACTTCCAATATCGCCTATTCCATCGAAGTGCAGGGTGATGTAGAGACTAACTGGCTTACATTGTCCCGTTCAACAGGTACCGCATTGACAGAAGAGCTTGTCATCACGGCTTCTGCTCAGGCCGTGGGTGCTTCGGCTCGTGAGGTTTCCGTCAAATTCAAGTCGGCGGTGACCGGTTCTGTCATCGGTACGCTTTCCGTCAAGCAGGCTGCTGGTGAAGACTTCTCCATCAGTTGGGAGTCATCTACAATGACATTTACCAATGATGACCTGAATACCATCAAGCAGAATGTACTTACGGCCAATGAGTCTTGGTATCTTGAAGAACCTGTATAACCATGGATATTGACTGGATTTCCATATCACCACAGAATGGTGCGGCGGGACAGAATCCCGTCGCATTCCAGCTGGTTGCCGAAAACGAAACATTTGAGGACAAGCAGCTGACGGTCCGTGCTGTTTGCGGTGATAAATACAAGGATATGACATTGGTTCTGAAAGGTAAGACTTTCCCCATAGGCACGGTCTGGAATTTTGACTATACGGGTGGCGTGCAGCAGATAACTCTCCCTAAAGGCAAGTACAAGTTGCAGTGTTGGGGGGCACAAGGTGGTAATGTTACGGGTACTTATGCCGTCAATGGTTCTAAAGGCGGTTATTCCGAAGGTGTGCTTACATTGACTAAAACCACAAAACTATATGTGTTTGTTGGTGGACAAGGTACGAGCTATACTTCTGCCGCATCGCAGACATCCACATCAGTAGTAAATGGTGGCTGGAATGGAGGTGGAGCTGGCGTGAGAACTGCAAGGTATAGTAGTGGAGATACAGATGGTAGGTCATTCCCTAGAGGTGGTGGAGGTGCTACTGATATTTCAACTGTAACGTCATCTATGTCTTATTCAAGCGGTAGAACAAACCGAGATTCTGCTTCTTTGCTCGCTAGATGTATTGTTGCGGGTGGTGGTGCTGGGGCTTCTGCTAGATATACGGTAACAATCGAAACTACAACAGGAAATGAATTAGTTGGAACATATACTGGCACAACAGGAACATCAATATCATCTTATGATAAAGTATCTTATTATAAAGTTGTAGCAAGAATTCCATGTACAGCAAATACTGTTTATTCAGCAACTGTGTTGCAAGGAAATTCGTATGTTTTTGAAGTATATGATTCCAATGATTCAACATGGAAGCAATCAGGAAGTCTAAATTCGCAAATAACTACTAAATACGATGGTACTTTAAGATTAATTGTCCTTGATGATAGCTCAAATGTTACTGTTTCTGCGTCATTATATATTAAAACAACTACCACATCCAACTCTACTTCAAGTAGTAAATCATCAGGTGCTCAACAAGGTGGCGGCACGAGTGGTAAAGGTCAATATCCAGGCACTCAAACATCAGCAGGTAGTGGAGGAGCCTTTGGCTTAGGAGCTAGCCAATCTTCTACTAATTACCGTTATTGTGGTGGTGGTGGCGGTGGTGGCTGGTACGGAGGTGGTACAGGTAAATCCGATTCATCCGCAAGCTATGTGAATTATAGTGGTGGTGGCTCTGGATTTGTCAACACATCTGCCAATGCTGCATCAAGACCAAGTGGATATACAGGACTTCAGCTCGATAGCGGCACTACTAAGGACGGTTCTACATCTTTTGAATCCACTAGCGGAGGAACAGAAACGGGACATAGTGGTAATGGTTATGCTAGAATAACGGTTTTAAGTCAATAATTTATGAGAATAGAAACAACAGAAACAAGTATCAAACTTGTAGAAAGAAGAGAATCTGATGGATATTGGGTAGTCAGATGGGATTTCAAGCCTAAACTAGATAGTGAAGGTAATGAAACGGGTGTATATTGGTATGAGGAAGAGGTTTATAATTGGATTCCTTCTGTCGAGGATATTCAGCGAACGATTGTGGAATGGCACAATAAGCAGACGGATGGTGTCATTCAACACGGCTTTGAATGGAAGGGCATCAAGGTCCTTCTTACGGACGAGAACAAGTTCAACTACAAGGCAATCACTGACGAAGCGGCACGTAGGGAAAATGCTATTACCATCTGGGACAGGGAACACCCTGATTTGGCAGGTACGGACTTTACCACTGAACACGGTACGGACGGAGATGGCCATGAAGTGACAATCCCAATTCCTACGGGAAGGCCTAGTTCGCTTCTTCCCGTGACGTTGAAGCTCGGTGAAAATAATCTACCCGAAAACTTTTATGTGTTTACTACACTTGCGGAACTTCAGGAATTTTTCAGTGCGGGTGTAGACCATCTGATGGGTGCGTATCGTGCAGGTTGGACTAAGATTGCAACCTTTGATTGGCAACCTTATGTAGGAGCATTGGAAAAGCTATGATTGATTTCCCATGGGCAGTAGGATTGCTGGGGTGGTTGGCAATCCTACTGCTGTTTGTCATTGTTTGGTGTGCAATTCGACTTGTAAAAAGACTTGTTAAATGAAGAATGAATCGAAGCATCGTATCCCTTCCAACTTACTTTCTTCAAGGACGTGGGCATATATGAGGGTTTCGGATATGTCGGAATGACCGAGGATTTCCTTCAGTGCAGCGATATCCTTGGTCTTGCGCAGATAGAGCGTGGCAAAGGTGTGTCGGCCTACTTTGTGCGTGATGGTCTTGTCGATGCCAGCAATGGCGGCAATTTCCTTGAGGTAGCGGTTCATGGTTTGGTCGGGTAGGAGTTTTTCGAAGACCGGTCCTTTCTTACGAGTGCCTACGATGTTCGTCATCAGCATTTGGAGTGGTTGCGAAATGGGCACAACGATGGGTTCCGGTTTGGAGTTACGAAGCTTGATGCGATAGTAGGTAAAGGTAGTAGCATTGAATTGTTCCAACTTGAGCTGTTTGGCATCACTGACATGCAGGCTACTGAAGCATAAAAAGAGGAAGAATTCCAATGTGCGGTGCAACGGATATTCCAGCTCTCCGGATTTATAGAGGTCTATCAGAAGGTTGAGTTCATTTTCGACTAAATAGACGCAATTGCTTTTCACCTTCCGGATTTTCCATTCTTCGAAAGGATTCTCATCGATGTAACCGTCTTTGTATGCTAGACGGACATATTTCTTTAGGATGGCCATGTTCTTGTATGCAGTATTGTCGTTGTTCTCACATTCCTACTTGAGGTGCGAGAAATAGAGGTCCAGGAACTGCCCGTCGATATCATCGAAATGGAGCAGGGGAGAGTACTGACGTAGCTTGCTGATAGCACTCAAGTGTGTTTGGTATGTACCCAGTTCCATACGTAGTTTCCTTTGTTTTGCGGTAATATAATCGAAGAAGGTGTCGTAATCGTCTGGTCGATGGTAGGCACGGAGAAAAGCATCACGGGTGAGCCGTTTATCCTTCAGACGGTATTTTACAAAGACATTGTTAATACGTGCCAGGATATTGTCGATAATAAGATTCTTATCATTGGCCATCTTGTCGGAGCTGGAGACACGTTTCTTCTTGTCGTTCCAGTTCTTTTCATCGACAGTTACTTTGGTGGAGAAGTTCACCTTCTGACGTTGAACGTAGAAAGAAACCCAAATAAAGCCCGTGGTGCTCTCTTTTTGGTGTTTCCGGAAGTATGTCTTAATCGTAATCATGTTGGTCAAATTTCGGGTTAAAAATGAATCAAATACGCCCGATTTAGCCTGCGGTCTACACTTTGCACAACTTTCGCTCATCTCGGAAGGGTGGGTAAGCAGATGCAAAGGTATAAAACACAAATAGCGGCGTTAGATTTCTCTAACACCGCTATATAGCTTATTTTCAGTATTTTAATTCTGGCGGAAGCTGGGGGATTCGAACCCCCGGTACGGTTGCCCGTACGTCAGTTTAGCAAACTGGTGGTTTCAGCCACTCACCCAAACTTCCTTCCTTTTGAGGTTCCTGGCGGATTCGAACCGCCGTACACGGTTTTGCAGACCGCTGACTAAGCCACTCATCCAAGGAACCAACATTTCAATTTTCGCTTGCTATCGTTGTTTCTCGATTGCGGTTGCAAAGGTACAACCTTTTTTTGAATCTGCAAGCATTTCCAAGAAAAATTTCGATGAAATCGCTATTTTTTTTCATTTGGACACGTTCGCCCACTCATGCTACAACCGCAGGAACAGCCTTCGCAAGGGTTGTCTTTTCGGCTTATCCGCTTGAAACAGTGGATGGTGCGACGTACAACCCATGCCACACAGACCAGCATCACTATACCAACGATAATTTCTTGTCCATTCATGCTACAAAAACATTTTTTTGTCGAGGGTGGTTCAATTTAAAGTAACTTGCCCAACTGATTCACCAGAAATGCGACTACCCATGCCAGGGCTGTCGTATAGAATGCGGCGAACAAGGCCCATTTCCAACTACCGGATTCTTGCTTGATGGCTACCAGGGTGGCGACACAGGGGAAATAGATGAGCACAAACAGCATGTATCCCAGGGCTACCATCGGGGTAATCGGGATTCTGTCCGATAGGTTCACGCTCTCGATGTCTTCTTCATTGGTATAAAGGACGCCGAGGGTACTTACGACCAATTCCTTCGCACCGACACCGGACAAGAGACCGATGCCGAGCTTCCAGTCGAATCCCAATGGCTCGATGACCGGTTCGATGGCTTTCCCTATCTGACCGATGTAGGAGTGCTCCTGTTGCTGCGCCATGGTTTCATAGTTGCCGTGGTTCGGATAGTAGCCGAGGAACCAGATGATGATGGAGGCTATCATGATGATACCACCCATCTTCTTCAAGTATTGCGCGCCTTTCTCCCACGTATGGCGGAAGATGGCCTTGGCGGTCGGAATGCGATAGGGGGGTAGTTCCATCACGAAAGGAATGTCGTCGCCTTTCACCAGGAAGCGGCTGAAGAGACGGGCCATCAGGACAGCCAGGAGTATACCCGTGGCATAGATGCCCAGCAATATCAAGCTGCCCGTATTCGGGAAGAAGGCTCCTATCAATACCAAATATATCGGCAGACGGGCGCTACAGGACATCAGCGGATTGACCAGCATGGTAATCAACCGGCATTTGCGGTCTTCTATCATACGGGAGGCCATGATGGCAGGGACATTGCATCCGAAGCCCATGATGAGCGGGATGAACGACTTGCCGTGAAGTCCCATGCGGTGCATGATTTTGTCCATGATGAAAGCGGCTCTGGCCATGTAGCCCGAGTCTTCCAGCAGGGAGATGAAGAAGTATAATATAAGGATGTTCGGCAGGAAGACGATGACTCCGCCCACACCGCCGATGATACCGTCTATCACCAAGTCTTTCAGAGGACCCTCGGGCATGGTGGAGCTCACGAGGTTTCCGATTTGTTCTACCATCCATTCGATGCCCATCATCGGGTATTCACCCAAAACGAAGGTTCCCTCGAACATTATATATAGGAACAGGAAGAAGATGGGATAGCCCCAAATTCTGTGCGTCACGATGCTGTCGATGACACGGGTGGTCTGTTCCCTTTCCACCTCATTTTCGTGGAACGTTTCTTTCAGTGCTCCGCTGATGAAGCCGTACTTGGCATCCGTGATGGCCTGCTCGCTGTCTTCGTTCATGGCCTTGCCGATGTTCTGGGCTTCCTTGTCGCGTATTTCCAGAATCTTCTCCCCGTTGAGCAATGGGCGCACGATGTTCTCTATCTCGCGGTCGTTCTCCAACAGCTTGATGGAGAGGAAACGGGTGGAATACTTGTACCGGATGCTTTCGTTCTTGGCTATCTCTTTCTTTACTTCCTCGATGCTCTTTTCCAGTATCGGGCCGTGGTTCACGTGGATGTGACGGAACAAGCCATGGTCGCTGCCGTAGTCTTCTTCGGGTTCCACATCCTTGTGCCAAGCCTCCATGTCGTTCATCACCTCGTTTCTCACCTGTTTGCGGACGCGCTTGTTCACGTAGTCACTGCCTTCGTAGCTCTCGATGATGACGTGGAACAGCTTCTCGATGCCCTTTCCGCTGCGTCCGATGGTAGGGACGATAGGCACCCCAATCAGTTCGCTCAGCTTCTCGTGGTCCAGCTTGTTGCCGCTGGCTTCCAGCTCGTCGTACATGTTCAGCGCCATGACCATCATCACGTTCATGTCAATCAGCTGGGTTGTGAGGTAGAGGTTTCTTTCCAGGTTCGATGCATCCACCACATTGACGATGACGTCCGGTGTCTGCTCGATGATGTGCTTGCGCACGTAGATTTCTTCCGGCGAATAGGCCGAGAGCGAATAAGTGCCGGGGAGGTCGACCACCCGGAAGTGGTATCCTTGGAAATCGAAGAAGCCTTCCTTGGCATCGACGGTCACACCGCTATAATTGCCCACATGCTCGTGAGCACCCGAAGCGATGTTGAACAACGAAGTCTTTCCGCAGTTGGGATTGCCCACCAGTGCCACATTGATGGTGCGGCGCTTGCCCTTGGCTATTTCCACCAGCTTGTCGTCCGTCAGCTTGAAGGAACCGTGGTAGGGGTTCTGCATCAGCTTGGCTTCTTCTTCGCTGATGACTTCCACCATGTCGGCTTCCTGGTGTCGGAGGGATATTTCGTATCCCATGATTTTATATTTCACAGGGTCGCGGAGCGGTGCATTGAGCAGCACTTCCACGGTCTTTCCCTTGATGAAGCCCATCTCCACGATGCGCTTACGGAAACCGCCGTGCCCTAATACCTTGACAATGACGCCCTTTTCGCCTGTTTTCAGTTCTGATAATCGCATACTTTCACTTTTAGTGATGCAAAGATAATGCATTGGTGGAAGCTATGCAACTATTTAGATGAGTTTTAAATAAAGACATCGGACGATTCTTTCAAAAAGAAGCACTATATTTGCATCATGTTAAAAAATAGGGTACAAAAGTTCATCGAAGAGAAAGACCTGTTCTGCCTCAAGGACAAGGTGCTGGTGGCACTGAGCGGAGGAGCCGATTCCGTCGCTCTTCTCCGTGTGTTGCTCTCGTTGGGATATGCCTGCGAGTGCGCCCATTGCAATTTCCATCTGCGGGCAGAGGAGTCCAATCGGGACGAGCGCTTCGTGCGTGACCTCTGTGGGAAACATGCCGTGCCGCTTCATGTGGTTCATTTCGAGACCGAAGCCTATGCGCGGGAACATCACCTGTCCATCGAGATGGCTGCCCGTGAACTCCGCTACGGATGGTTCGAGCAGTTGAGACAGGAGCGGGGTGCTGCGGTCATCGCCGTGGCGCATCATCGGGACGACAGTGTAGAGACGTTCCTGCTGAACCTCATTCGGGGAACGGGCATCGACGGACTGAAGGGTATCGCTTGTAAGAACGGCCGTGTGGTGCGTCCGCTGTTGCAGGTGAGCCGTGAGCAGATATTGGAGTACCTTATCGAAATGGAGCAGGTATATATGACCGACAGTACCAACCTACAGGACGAGTACATGCGGAACAAGATTCGGCTGAATATCCTTCCGCTGCTGAAAGAGCTGAACCCTTCCGTGATGGAAACCATCCAAGACACCAGTTTCCGTCTGTCCGAGGTGGCGAACATCTATCATCAGAACCGCGAAGAAGTCCTCCATCGGCATGTATCCGTTTCGACTGAATCCTTGCAGACCCTCCTTATCAGCGATGTGCTGAACGATGTGGCACCCGTGTCCTTGTTGCACGAACTGCTGTTCCCCTTGGGCTTCAACTCCAGCCAAATCAGGGACATCCACCGGTGCATGACGGTTCCCCAATCCGGCAAGCGCTTCCGGTCGAAGGAGTGTGAAGTAGTCCGCGACCGTGAGGAACTGCTGATACAGAAGACGGGTATCGAGGAATCCCTTCCCGAACTGCGGGTGGAAGAAGTGGAACGGACGGACGGTTTCGTCCTCCCCAAGGACAAGCACATCGCCTGCCTGGATGCCGACAAGGTGCGTCAGCCCCTCAGCCTCCGGAAGTGGCGGGTGGGAGACAAGTTCGTCCCCTTCGGCATGACCGGTCAGAAGAAAGTGAGCGACTACCTCACCGATAAGAAGTTTTCCATCCTTGAGAAAGAACGGCAGTGGGTGGTATGTAGCGGCGAAGACATCATGTGGCTGGTGAACGAACGCACCGACAATCGGTTCCGGGTGACGGAGAAGACTGCTAGGGTGTTGAAGGTGCAAGTGATAGAATCAAAGAAATAAAGAATCCGCCTTGGGAGATGTTCCCTTGGCGGATTTCCTGTCTACAGACCCATGGGGGTTAAGCTGCTTCTTCCTCTTCGTCGGTCTCCTTGGAGAGGTCCACATTGGTTTCGCCCTTCGAAATCGCCTTGAGGAGCAAGCTCTGAGCACGACGGTTGGCCACGAGGTTCCATTCCGCATCACGTTTTAAGCTGAGGAACTGAGTGCCCGGTGTCCAGTTCACGTGAACCGACTTGATGTGAGTCAACGGATTGAAATCCTCGGCAGTGATGGCGCCTTTGCTTCTCAAGCCGATGCGGAATGAACCGAGGTCGCCCAACGACACCTGCTTTCCGTCCAACAACATCTCTCTGAGACAGTCCACTGCCTGTGCCAATACCGACTGGACATCGGCACGTCCGTACACCGAGCCATGGCTGGCGATGTGTCGGCAGAACTCGTCCATCGAAACGTTTTCAGAAACTTGCGGTGCTGCGTAGTACTTGTGAGGGTCGTTCTTCTCACGCGGATTGGGTCTTCCAGAAACACTGTAATCAATCATAGTCTTGTCTGTTTTTGTGTTGAAAAATAAAAGATACTAAATTCTCGCGTTGTGTAAAGTCCGGCTTCTCATCTGCTTTCCTTTACTCTGTAAAGATAGTGATTTTCTTTGGGTTATGCAAGTATTTACGTGTGTTTTTTCTAAGAATTCCGTATTTATTTTTGATTGTTATTGAGTGAAAAAGATACGTTTCTTGTTGGGGGAAGATTAGTATCCTCCCCGGGTAGGATTTGGTATCTTTTTGGGGGAGGATAGGGTTGGGGGTGCTACTTTTTGAGGTTTATCTTGCGATAGTGACCGTGGTTCACTCGCTCTACAATGTGATACTTCTTCCAATAATCACCGATGTAGCGCTTGGCTGTAGCTGGATTTATTCCTATTTCTTCAGCTTTCTTCTTGGCTTCTCCAGTCGTGTAATCGTCGGGGAGTGCCTTGAAGAGTCTCAACTCTTCCGGTGAAAGGTTAACGGGATGGTCGAAGATGTCCTCTTCCTTCTCGCCACCCAATCCGCTATAGATGTATGCCGTGTGGTTCACCAGTGTGTCCATGATGGTCATGGCTATACGGAAGTCCGTTTCGCTGCAGGTGATGGCTTGTTCGTGTGCTTCGAACAGAGGCTTTCCCGGTGCAAGGTCGGAGAATCTACGGAGCAATGCCAATACCATGGTAATGCGTATGAAGTAGAGACCCATACGGAAGATGAATGACACGATGCCGTCGCCCAACATATAGAATTGGTCTTGGAGCATTTCCTCGAAGTACTGGTCGAAACGCTCTTGAAGTGACTCCGGCAATAGGAACTGAATGCGTCTGTCGCCCAGTTCCTGCATCATGTGATGCAATTCCAGATACCGTTCTCCTAATTCTTCGAACAGCTGTTCGTTGGTCTTTTCCTTCCGTTGGAACGGGCTTCTCCACTTGACTTCTCTGTTCAGGTTGTAGAACAAGAAGCGGGAACCCAATCCGTTGAGGATGGTAGGGAACAGAGCCGGAAGCTGGTCGGGAGTACAAGTGAGACATACAGCCAACCGTGGCTCCTCGATTTCGATGTGTATGTTGTCGCGGACACGATTGTAGCAAATCGGTTCGTGATGAGGTGCCTGTCGCAACAAGGTGGAGTAGTCGCCATAGTCGGTCTTGAGCATTTGGCTGACGTTGTCCGCTTCGGTGTCGAACATCACTCCCCAACCGTCGTTTGCCTTGAGGTCGGAGATGAATACCGCGTACGAACTGTTGGCTGCCATGATGGGGGAGCGATACTTCGGTTCCTTGGGTTCGGGACCTCGCTCGCCTCGTTCCGCCTTGGAACTTTTCGATTCCCATAATGCATGTGCCTGTTCGTATGCTTCCATTTCGGCATGATAGGCCTTCTGGATTTCCCTTTTCAAAGCCTTCAGCACTTTCAAGGCAAGACCGATTTCGCCTTTTCTCGATGCCGCCTTTCCACAGAACAGGAAGTAGAGTGGAGGGTAGATGACGCGTTCGTCGTAAATGGCGTAATAATTGGGGATGGCACCGGAGATGGTGTTGATGACCGAGAGGGTCATTTTGTCCTTGCTCTGTGCATCGTTCATGCATTCTTGTACGGGCTGCAAGTATCCACACCAATCTTCCGAAGCTATCTTGTCGCTGAAAGTCGGGAAGCGGTTTGTCGCAGTTGTCGCAATGTCGCAGGCATCTTTCGGAGTTTTTTCTTTCATATCTTTATTAATAATCAAAGAGTTATCTTTTTGAGACGTTTCTGTGTATGTGTGCGACGATGCGACTTTTGCGACAACTTCCTGTTGCGGTCGTGAAGTTCGTATGTCCACCCCGGCATCCCTTGCCATCTGATAGAAGGTAGCTTTGGTGATGCTTCCGTTTCCGGTTCGAAGGCAGTTGTCGTACTTCTTGTCGCATTCAGCAGCATCGTACTTGCTGCTCATTCGGCTAACTTCGTGGAAGAGGTCACGCCCTGTTTCACCAAAGCCGTTGGCCAAGGCCGAAGCAATTCGGAACCAGTCGTTGTAGTCGTCGGTCAAGTCGATGTGCGCCTGTACGATTCGGTTCACCACCTCACGGGCTTGGGTGTAGTCGTCGGTGTTTGCCCAACCGCCTTGTGAGGCGGCTGGGGTTTGGTTAGTTACTATGCTCTTTTGTGGAGCATTTGCATTCTCGTTGTTGCCCATGTTGAGCCAATAATTGAAATCTTCCTGATTCATAGTTTTATCGTTTTAAAATGGACATACGTCCGGTTCATTTAAAATAATGGGGTTCACATAGCAGCTGGCATCGTGTGGCAGGAAACATGAACGGCATACGTCGGAACATGCTTTGTCAATCTCGTATTGATGATTAGCTTTGATGTAATTCTTCAATACAGTGAACCAAGCCAGATGATTCCCCATCGTCAAATCAATCTCAACCACCTGCTTCAATCCGTCACCGCTGGGTGAGGTAAAAAGCAGTTCTGTTTTCAGCATCGGGTCTTGCAAGAGTCTTTCACGTAGTGCCCATCGTTGGCGGGCATTGCCTATATGGTC
>JAFTTU010000186.1 GCA_017466635.1 Bacteroides sp. | reverse complement strand
CACTCCCCTTTCTGCGGAGTATACCCTTTCTTACAGACAGTGGGGGAAGTACTTCTACATCAGTCATGTACGGGGAGACCTGCATTTCAAGACCAAGAAGAGAAACTGGCTCAGCCGTTCACCCCTTCTGCATACTTGGCTTGAAATGGCGACTTGCCACATCGATACCACTCAAGTGGAACCGTTCTCCAAGAAAGAACGCATGGAAACAGAGTCGATATTCATGGACACTCCACTGGACTACGACCCCGTGTTCTGGCGCAACTTCAACGTCATTCCCCGTGAAAAGCATTTGAAGGAAAGCATCGACCAATTGCGGGAACAATTCGATAAATTCAGTCACTCTGAACCTTGAAATGATGTTTTCTGACACAATAATGATATTTATGAATTTATTTATGAATTTATTCATGAATTTGTTTATTTTTGCGATTTAAAAGTGAAAATAATGAAGAAACGTATCATTTTTTGTGTTTTATGTAGTTTGTTGGGTGTGATGGCGCAAGCCCAGCATCAGCAACTCTTCGATGAGTTCCGGAAGGAGGTGGGCGACCAAGCCGAAATGTTTGCCGGCAAGGTGGAGCCTGGTTATCCTCCCACGATTTATACCAATCATCCTTATTGGATGTCCAGTGATTTCGTTTCAGGCGATGTCATGTTCAATGGGCGCTTGTATCGGAGTGTCCCTTTGCGCTTTGATGCTTTCTTGCAACAACTGGTGGTGAATACGCCGGTGAAGCGCTCGAACGTCATTGTACCCATGGAACAAGTAGAGAAGTTTATCGTGGATGGCATCGAGTACTCCCGTCGGAACGATGAGTTTGTGGCAATCCTTTATAGCAGTCCCCGCATGGAATTGGTGGAGAAGGTTCATGTCACCGTGAAGGAAGGTCTGGTAGACAATGCAAGGGTGCAATATGAATTCAAGCGCAATGTGAAGTATTATCTTTTGCGTGGAGGACAGATGCTTGAAGTGGGCAATTTGAAATCTGTGATGAAGCTTTTCCCGGGACTGAAAAAGGAATTGAAGAGTTTTGCAAAGATGCATTACCTGGATTTCAAGGTACATCGTCAGTCGTCCTTGATATCTACGATTAAGTATGCCGATGGGCTATTGAACAACCGGTAAATGGAGGTAACGATGAAAGGACAGTTAAGAAAAAGATGGATGGGCTTGCTGATGGGATTGGTGGTCGGAAGTTCCGGCATGGAACTGGCGGCTCAAACGCAAGGTGCAGTCTCGGACAGCATCAGCATCATCAGTTTGATGGAGCAGGTAGAGCAAGCTACATCGTACAAGATATATACCAATATATCAAAGCCGTTTATGGTGAAGAAACAGGAAGGTACCGCTTCTCTGGAGCAACTGAAGGAGGCACTGAGTGGAACTTTCTGGCAAGTGAATGTATTTGGCAACCGGGTGTTTGTCATGCAGAACCTGAATCTGCGTGCGAACCTTCCGAAGACTTGGACCGACGGCACACAAGATGAACACCAAGGGGTTCGGGTAACGGAAGTATTGACTTCGGAAAATAAGGTGTATGAAATCGGCGACAAGTTCCGTCCGTCGAAAGCGAAGAAGATTAAGTTGACCGGACAAGTCATCGACTTCAAGACCAACAGTCCTGCGGTAGGAATTCACGTCATTCGTCGGGATCCATGGACAGCAGCAACAACCGATGTGGACGGACGTTTCGAAATCGAATTGGCTCCGGGATACAATGTGCTGGAGTTGCAAGGCATCAGTGTGAAGGATGCCCGTCGTCAGTTGATGCTGTATGCCGATGCCGATGTTCGCATCGAACTGGAAGAACAGAACTTGATGCTCGAAGAAGTATTGGTGACCGGTGGACGTGTGGAAGCAGTCAAGAGTACGGCACTGGGGATGGAAAAGATTACTCCATCGCTCCTGAAGAACATTCCTACCGCCATGGGCGAAGTGGATGTGCTGAAGATGGTGCAGGCCTTGCCGGGTGTGAAGACGGTAGGCGAAGCATCCAGTGGCTTCAATGTGCGTGGTGGCTCTACCGACCAGAACCTGATGCTCCTGAATGGAGGTACGATTTATAATCCGACTCACTTGTTCGGCTTCTTTACGGCTTTCAATAGCGACATGGTGTCCGATGTGGAAATCTACAAGAGCAGTATTCCTAGCCAATACGGTGGACGTATCTCCTCTGTATTGAACATCACGGGAAAGGAAGCCAATAAGGAGAAGTTCGTAGGGGTAGCAGGCATCGGTTTGTTGACCAGCAAGTTGAATCTGGAAATCCCGTTGTGGAAGGAACGTACTTCATTGTTGCTTAGTGGACGTACCACCTATAGCGACTGGCTCTTGGGCATGTTGCCGGAAAAGAGCGGATACAAGGATGGTAAGGCCGGATTCTACGATGTAGGCGGTACCTTCTCACATACCTTCAATATGCGTAACAAGCTGAATATCTATGGATACTATAGCCGTGACCGCTTTGCCTTCAACGACAATGAGAAGTATGGCTATGGCAACATGAATCTGTCGGCTCATTGGCGAAGCATCTTCAACGACCGTCTGACCGGTAATTTTTCGGTAGGTTATGACCATTATGACTACAAGAACGACGAGACGGTGGATTCCATTCAGGCGGCCCGTCTTTCGTTCGGTATCAACCAATACTTTGCCAAGGCCAACTTCAATCTGGAATTGGAAAAGCACAAGTTGAACTTCGGTGCATCGACCTTGCTTTACGATATCCGTTCGGGCAAGTATGAACCATTGGGCGAACATTCATTGGTGGCAACTGATGAATTGCAGAAGGACAAGGCTTTGGAAAGTGCCGTCTATTTAGGAGAAGAATGGGAAATTACTCCAAAGTTCTCCGTGAATGCAGGCATCCGCTATTCCATGTTCAATGCATTGGGACCTCGTGATTATTATACGTACCAACCAGGCACCTTGCCTTCGGAAAGTACCATTGCCGATACGGTTCGCGTGACGGGCAACAAGGTGTTGAAGACTTATCACGGTCCGGAGTTCCGCTTGTCGGGTAGATATGCGTTCAATGATGATTTCTCGGTGAAGGCAGGGTTCAATACCATGCGTCAGTACATCCATAAGGTGAGCAACACCAGCATCATGAGTCCGACAGATACCTGGAAACTGAGCGATGTGAACATCAAGCCTCAACAGGGATGGCAATTGGCCGGCGGATTCTATTACAATACCCCGGACCGCATGTGGGAATTCTCGTTGGAAGGTTACTACAAGAAGATGAAGGATTACCTGGATTACCGCAGTGGTGCCAAGCTCTTGATGAACCACCACTTGGAAACCGATGTCATCAATACCGAAGGCTATGCGTATGGAGTGGAACTGGAAGTGAAGAAACCGAAGGGCAAGCTGAACGGATGGATTAACTATACCTATTCCCGTACGTTCCTCCGTCAGAATGATGCACGTATTGTCCGTCCGATTAATGGAGGTGACTGGTATCCGACAGAATATGACAAACCGCATGATTTCAAGTTTGTGGGCAACTACAAATTCACCCGTCGATATAGCTTGTCATTGAACATGGACTATAGCACCGGACGTCCGACAACTGTGCCGGCAGGACAGTATTACGACCAGCAGTTGGGTACTACCCAAGCTTTCTATACCGACCGAAACAGTTACCGTGTGCCGGACTATTTCCGTATGGACCTTTCGTTCAATGTGGAGGCCAGCCATCACTTGACATTGGCAACACATAGCAGCATCTCGTTCGGTGTATACAACTTGACCGGACGCAAGAATGTATATTCCATCTATTACGTGGTGGAAAACAAGAAAATCCAAGGATACAAGATGTCCATCTTCGGGGCACCTATCCCGTTTGTGACATATAACATTAAGTTCTAAGAGCATGAAGAAGTTTAGATATATCGTAGGAATAATCGGAGCATTGGTCCTGATGGCTTCGACGGGATGCGTCGAGAAGTTTGAAGCCGACATCAGCGACTTGATGACAGAAGGACTGGTGGTGGAAGGCAATATCATTTCGGACAGTACCGTGGTATTTAACCTGAGTAAGACGATGCCGTTGAATTTCTCGGAAGACAATAAGGATGCTTTCGAGAACTATCAGGATGTGTATGCCGAGCTTGCTGTAGTAGGAAGCGATGGTTCTTCTTATCCCGGTTTATGGTGGGGAAGAGGCCGGTATCGTGTAGAAATCGGTACGTTGAAACCGGATGTG
>JAFTTU010000185.1 GCA_017466635.1 Bacteroides sp. | reverse complement strand
TGAAGCAACACGGTGAAACTTATTTCCCACTAAGCTTCCTTCCTGCCTTATTTATGCTTTGGCACATGGGAGACATCAACACCTTGTTATCACTTCCCGTAGCCACCATTCTTGCCATCTTCACTGCATGGATAGCCAAAGGATTACACCGAGGTTTCGATTTAATCATTATCCCTATCCTCTATTGGTTGGCTGGACCAACTGCATGGGTTTATGTACTGCTCCGTTGTCTCAAAAATGGTCTGAAAAGCTTTTGGACAATTGCCTATTTAGTAGGTATCCAAGGGTTATCTTACTATACAGTACTGGAACAATGGCCACGAGAAATGGTATTGACAGGATTGAACTACTATCGTATTCCGATGCAAACCCCGATGCTCCAAATCGTTGCTCCACTATCAATCGTTGCCGTTGTAGCTATCAGCCGATGGGTCAAATCAAGAATGGCACTAACTATCATCGCACAAGCTACCGTCATCGCTACTGCTATCATGACCGTTAGCGATGGTTTCGACAAAGATACATACGAACTGCTGAAGCAAGACGAGCTGGTTAGAAAGGAACGTTGGACAGAAATCATCGAACGAGCAGAGAAAGAACAAGTACAGAATGCTTTCAGTTCCCAATGTGTCAATCTTTCATTAGCTATGACCGGGCAACTGCCCGACCGTATGTTCCAATTCTATCAAAGCGGAACAGATGCCTTGCTGATGCCGATGGTACGCGATAACACGTCCAATCTACCTACTGCCGAAGCCTTCTTCCATTTGGGTATGGTGAACGAATCGTTGCGCTACATGTTTGACATCCAGCAGTCTATCCTTAACTTCAAGAAAAGTGGACGATACACCAAACGCATAGCCGAATGTTATTTGATTAATGGCAATTATGCCGTGGCATCCAAGCACTTAGCGGTATTGGGACAGAGTCTGTTCTATCGTTCCTGGGCCAAGGAAGCAGCTACGTACTTGAACCGGGATGACAAGATGAACACCCATCCGAAATGGGGAAAACTCCGCCAATTGCGATACAAGGAACAATTCCTCTATAATTACAACGAAAAGGACAAGATGCTGGGATTGCTCTTCACGAACAACCAACAGAACCGGATGGCCTTGTTCTATTTCATGGGACAAATGTTGTTGGACGGAAATGTACAAGGGTTTACCCAATACATGCAATGGGTACAACAATACGGTGGCTTTACCCAGGTGCCTGCCGGTTATGCCGATGCCATGAAATGTATTCAGGCACAGGGAAATCTGCCGGGATCGGAATATGCGATTTATGTACAACGAATGATGAAAAGCCATGAGAAATAGTATATTCAAATATTGTATCATTCTGAATGCAGTGAAGAATCTCGATAGTACAAAGCAAATGTTATCGAGATCCTTCGCTTCGCTCTGGATGACAATGACCCTTCTATTTATACTCTCCGCCTGCACCGAACAGATTAAGCAAGCCGAGCCTATCAACCGCTTGCCACATATCTATCCGGACTACATCGGTGTGACCATTCCTGCCGGAATCGCCCCACTCAACTTCCAAGTATTGGAACCTTCCATCGAGAAGGTGGATATCCAGATTACCGGGAGTCAAGGAGGTGAGCTGCACGTACAAGACCAATGGGCCAACTTCGACATAAAGGATTGGCACGAACTGACAGAAGCCAACCGAGGAGGAAGCCTCAACATCAAGGTACAAGCCAAAGGGAAAGAAGGGAAATGGCAAGCATACAAGGACTTCAAGATATACATCAGCCCCTATCCGTTGGACGATTTCGGTTTGACCTATCGCCGCATCCAACCGGGCTATGAAGTGGGCGGAAACATCGGCATCTACCAACGTGATATTCATACGTTCGAAGAAACCGCCTTGATGCAGGAATCGGCCGTACCGGGACGATGCTTCAACTGTCATACTCCGAACCGTACCAATCCGGAAACCTTTACCCTACAAGTGAGAGGCGAAGGAGGTGGTACCTTGGTACAAAAGAATGGTGTACAGACCTGGTACAACACCAAGACCGACCAAACGAAAGCTGCCGGCAGTTATGCTTCCTGGCATCCAGATGGAAGATATTGTGCCTATGCTGCCAATGCCGTCCATCAGAGTTTTTTTGTAGGTAAGGACCGGAACATTGAAGTATATCACTCCTTCAGCAACATCGTAGTACTGGATACCCAAACCGGAGAACTGATTGTATCGCCTCTGCTGAACACCAATGCGTTGGAAATCTTCCCGGCATTCTCTGCCGACGGTAAGACACTCTATTTCAGCACTTCGGAAAACTGCAACGTTCCAGCGGAATACGAAAAAGTGAAGTGTAGCCTATGCGCCATCTCCTTCGATGCAACGACCGGCACCTTTGGTCATCAGGTAGATACCTTGCTTCACGGACCAGCCACCGACAAGAGTTACATCCAGGCACGCCCCTCTTACGATGGCCGTTGGTTGATGTTCTGTAGAGCGGAACGTAGTAATTTCCCGGTCAGTCAGAAAGAATCTGATTTGTGGTTGATGGACTTACAAACCGGAAAGTTCCGTAGTTTGGATGAAGTGAACAGTCCTCGAACGGAAAGTTATCCTAACTGGAGCAGCAACAGCCATTGGTTCGTCTTCTCCAGCAAGAGTGAAGACGGTCTCCATAGCCATGCATACCTGGCCAGTATAGACGAGGAAGGCAAGGTAACCAAACCTTTCCTGCTCCCCCAAGAAAATCCATTGAAGTATTATCGGAATATGTTCGACTCATTCAATTGTCCGGACTTCACGTCCAGCCAAGTGGAATTTGACATACGGACAGCACGGGAGAACCTATTTTCAAACGAAAGAGTACAAGTAAAGATTAAAGAATAAAACAATGAAAAAGATAATTGCAACAATAGCTTTAGCAGCAACTTTCATCGGTTGCACTTCTACGCCAAAGACGGAGGATGGTCTCTGCCACATCCAAGGCACGACCAACGAACGCTTCGAAGGCAAGAAGATATTCCTCCTTCCTGCCGAAGGACCCGCTACCATGGAAACGGTAGACTCCGTAGTCGTTACCAACGGGAAGTTTGCCTTCCAATCCGAACCGGGTGAAATGAAGATTATCCGTATTGATTACCGTTACCGTACGGGAGTAGAAGATTTGCTGGTGGTGATGGAACCGGGAAATCTGGAAGTCATCATCGATAGCATCAGCAGTGGTAAAGGTACTCCCCAAAACGACACGCTGCAAGCATGGAAAGAACGCACCATGCAACATTATCGGAGCCTCGCCCCTTACCGCATCCAAGCCAAAGAAGCTGAAAAAGCAGGCGACCGTGCAACCGTCGATGCCTTGAAGCAAAAAATAGAGAGCCTGGAAAAAGCATACAAGAAGTATTCCCGCGACTTGACCGACCGCTTGAAGGAAGGTACCTTGTACGAGTTTCTGAATACTCGCTTCCCGTATAGCTATCCAAAGAAAATGCCCGATGGTACCATTACCACCGTCCATGTAGAGTACTAAAAATGATACACATGAAAAACATCCTTGACAATAAATACAGTGGCATTGCGCTGACTGCCCTTTTCGGTATTGTCGCCTTCCTATTCTGGAGGGTCTTCTATCCGCATGCCTTGGTCTATCAGGAACAATACCAACTCTTCCTGTTCGATTCCTCGTACATCCTCGAACGAATCAGCCTACCGGGAGGAATAGCTGCCGTCATCGCTGAATGCCTGACACAGTTCTACAATCACCCGACCATCGGAGCCATCATCCAATCGCTTCTGTTGGTAGGTATCCAACTCATGACTTGGCTGCTGATGAAGCGGAACGGACAACAAGGAATTCAATACATCAGCAGTTTCATTCCGGCATTGATATTGTGGTATGTATTGGGAGATGAAAGTGTGTTGACCATTTACTCCTGGTCCTTATTGCTCACACTGACAGCCATGCTATTCCATCCCAAAGGCTCCAAAGCCAGCATGATATATACTTTAATCTTCATTCCAGTCATATATTGGGTGGTAGGTCCGTTGGTATTGCTTTATACCCTCTTTGTCACTATCCAGTCTGTCAAGAAGAAAGACTATTTGATAGGAATCTGTGTATTGCCTTATGCCTTGTCCTTCATCGTGCTCAGCAGTCAATGGCTCCCCTACCCGGTTCATCGTTTGCTTACCGGACTTTTCTATTACCGGTTTGTCGACATTTATCCTTATTGGCTCATGGCTGTACCTGCACTTTGCTTATTGGTGACAAGCTTCCGTATACATTCTGTATTGTCCATCGCTCCGATGCTTCTCATACCATTCGGTTACGATGCCAAGAAATACGAACTGATGGAATACGATTATCTGATTCGTCGCCAGCAATGGGACGCCATTATCGCCAAGGCGGAGAAGCAACAGCCCGACATGCCGATGAGTGTATGTGCCACCAACTTGGCCCTCGGCATGAAGAACCAGTTGGGCAACCGCGCTTTCCGGTTCTATCAACATGGCACCGAAGGCTTGTTGCCGAAGTTTGAGCGCGACTTCACATCGGCTTTGCTCACGGGAGAAGTATACTATCATCTGGGATTGGTCAACACTGCCCAACGTCATGCCTTCGAAGCCATGGAAGCCATTCCGAACTACAACAAAAGCGGTAGAATCGTCAAGCGATTGGCAGAAACGAACCTAATCAACGGACAATACAAGGTAGCTGAGAAGTATCTTCGAATGTTGGAAAAAACAGTCTTCTATCGTACTTGGGCGAAGGACAAGCTTCAGTTGATTGCCCATGAAGAACAGATAGACAAGCACCCGTTGTACGGACGGATGCGCCAGTTCCGTCTGCAGGAAGATTTCCTGTTCAGCGACACCGAGTTGGACAAGATATTCGGACAATTGTTCCTGCACAATCCTAAGAACCAACTGGCCATCCAGTACCTGCTGATTCATCCGCTCTTGAACAAAGACATCGATAGCTTCATGCGCTATCTGATTGCGGTACAGGAGAAAGTAAAATATAACCCGACCGTATGTCAGGAAGGCATAATCTTTGCCTATTCCCAACGTCAACAAACGGTTCCGGAAGGATTTGTAAATCCAACCATCCAACAGAGTTTCAAACGGTTTGCACAAGTCTATTCGCAAGGAGGACAAAACTCACCGCAATTGGAAGCTTTCAAAGGTACTTTATGGTATTATTTAATGAAGGAATAAACTATGAACAAATGGATATTCATCTTCTTGGCAACGATGATGTGTGCTTGCCAACAAGAAGTCAAAAATGCAATCAAGGTAGATGAAATGCCTCCT
>JAFTTU010000184.1 GCA_017466635.1 Bacteroides sp. | reverse complement strand
CGGGTGATGTTCAGGACAAGTTGATCAAGGAATTCGAAGCTTCTCAGAATGAAGATTAACAAACTGTAGAAAATCATAAATTAAAAGAGTGTGTTTTGTTAAAAACACACTCTTTTTTGTTTAAGAGAACTTAAACTTTTTACCTTTTTACTAGGAGGAGAACTTAATTTTTTATTATTTTTGCAAAACCAAAAGGTAATTTCGTTGTTATGGTTATTAAAATGGTAGTTAAAATTCGATTTTCGGTTAATAATAGGAAATTGCCATTTAAATAAGGTTAATACGTTATGAATAATAACAAAAGGCCTTTAATTTTGTTGACATGAAAAAGTCTACGATTTGGATATTAGGAGTGGTAATGGGGCTTTCATTTCTAAGCTTGCTCTATTTGCAGGTGAGTTACATTGAAGAAATGGTGGCCATGCGTCGGGAACAGTTTGATGAGTCGGTGCAACGAAGCTTGGACCAAGTGTGCCGGAACATAGAACTGAATGAAACGCGCAATTATTTGGAGGCAGATGCTGTAGCTGTGGAGAAAGCGGCTCGGAAAGCCGAGGAAGCAGCTGCTGCGATGGAGGATAGTCATGTGAGTGATGATGAGGTGTTGAAGTACACCCAACGGTATTCGGTCAGTTCCCGTGGAGGATTGGGAAACTTTGAATGGGAAATGAAGATTGAGCCGAGTGTACGTAAGCCGATTATATCTTCGGGCAAGAACATTCCGCAAACGGCCAGAACGTTGAAGGATATTCTGAACGATCGATATATGCATCAACGGGACTTGTTGAACGAAGTGGTCTATAACATTTTGCGTACAGCCAGTGACAAACCTTTGAAGCAACGTATCAACTTCAAGCAGTTGGATGCGTATCTGAAGGTGGAGCTGAGAAATAATGGAATCAGCATTCCCTATCATTTTACCGTCACAGACCGAATGGGAACCTTGATTTATCATTGCTCGGACTATGTGCCCGATGGTAACGAGACACTTTATTCGCATGTGTTGTTCAAGAATGACCCTCCTCAACGGATGGGATTGGTGAATGTGCATTTCCCGACAATGGACAGTTATATCTTCAGCTCCGTGCGGTTTATGATACCTTCGGTTATCTTTACCTTGGTGTTGTTGGTCACTTTCATCTTTACCATTTACATCATCTTCCGTCAAAAGAAGTTGACCGAGATAAAGAATGACTTCATCAACAACATGACACACGAGTTCAAGACACCTATTTCGACCATTTCGTTGGCGGCACAGATGTTGCAGGATCCGGCAGTGGGCAAGTCGCCTGCCATGTTCAAGCATATCTCGGGAGTCATCAATGATGAAACGAAGCGCTTGCGCTTCCAGGTAGAGAAGGTGTTGCAGATGTCGATGTTTGAAAAGCAGAAAGCTACCCTGAAGATGAAGGACGTGAATGCAAACGAACTGATAGCCGGTGTAGTGAACACATTTGCCCTGAAGGCGGAAAAGAACAACGGTTCGATCACTTCGGACCTGGATGCGAAGCTTCCATGGGTGTTTGTGGACGAGATGCATTTTACCAACGTCATCTTCAACTTGTTGGACAATGCAGTGAAGTACAAGAAGCCGGAAGGGGAGTTGCATCTGCATGTGAAGACTTGGAATGAGTCAGAAAAGCTTTACATATCAATCCAGGACAATGGCATTGGTATCAAGAAAGAAGATCTGAAAAAGATATTTGACAAGTTCTACCGGGTTCATACCGGAAACCGTCACGACGTGAAGGGTTTTGGTTTGGGACTGGCCTATGTAAAGAAAATCATTCAGGATCACAAAGGTATCATACGTGCCGAAAGTGAACTGAATGTGGGAACTAAGTTTATAATTGTATTACCTACATTAAAAAATGAATAATATGGACGAAAAATTGCGTATCCTGTTATGCGAAGATGATGAAAATCTTGGCATGCTTTTGAGAGAATATTTGCAGGCAAAGGGCTATTCGACCGAACTTTTCCCGGATGGAGAAGCAGGTTACAAGGCCTTTCTGAAAAACAAATATGATTTGTGTGTGCTGGATGTGATGATGCCGAAGAAGGACGGATTTACATTGGCGCAAGAAATTCGCCAGGCCAATGCACAGATTCCTATTATCTTCTTGACTGCAAAGACACTGAAGGAAGATATTTTGGAAGGTTTCAAGATTGGTGCAGACGATTATATTACCAAACCTTTCAGTATGGAAGAGTTGACTTTCCGTATCGAAGCCATCTTACGTCGTGTACGTGGAAAGCGAAACAAGGATACCAGTTTGTACAAGATTGGCCGTTTTACTTTCGATACCCAGAAGCAGATTCTTTCCATCGGTGAAAAGCAGACCAAGTTGACTACCAAGGAATCGGAACTGTTGGGATTGCTGTGTGCTCATGCCAATGAAATCCTGCAACGCGATTTTGCCTTGAAGACCATCTGGATTGATGACAACTACTTCAATGCAAGAAGTATGGATGTGTACATCACCAAGTTGCGTAAGCATCTGAAGGACGATGATACCATCGAAATTATCAACATTCATGGCAAAGGTTATAAGTTGATTACTCCGGAAGCGGAATAACAACAAAAAAGCCCGGAACATTGGTTTCGGGCTTTTTTATGTCTTTTTATGTGCTTTGATTATTCAGCGAATTTCTTGTTCAAAACGATGTGAAGAATCAAACCGACAATCATCAAGGCTACAGAACCACCCAATACAGCATTGTCGTTGATAGCTGCACTACCAGAGAAGAAAATACCAATCAAAACAACAGCGGCGATAATCACCAGCAGCAGACCTAAATTTTTCAGTAAGCTTTTCATGTGTGTCTTTTATTTAATAGATTATTTTTATTCTAGGTACAAATTAAAGCATAATTCCTTTACGAAGGAAATTATTTGAGGAAAAAAACTTAAAAAAGGGGAAAAACTTTAGTCTTTGGTGTTCGTGAATATCTTTCTGAGCACTTCTTGGGCTATTTTCAAGTCTTCCATCGATACTCCTTCCAGTCCTTCTTTCAATGTTTGGTTGGCGATGACGAACGCTTTTCCTTCCAGTTCCCGTCCGGTTTTGGTCAGATGGATGAGGTTGGTTCGTCTGTCGCGCTTGTCTGAAATGCGGACCACCAGGTGCTGTCTCTCCATATTGTCTATCAATCGTGTCATGCTGGGTTTGTCCTTGAAGGTGGCGTTGCACAACTCCTGTTGGGTAATGCCGTCCTTTTCCCAAAGGGCAAGTAGGATGGTCCATTGTTCCGGAGAGATTTCAATGTCGTTCTGGCGGAAGTTCCGGTGCAGCTTCCGGTTGATGGCTGTCGAAACTTTACCGTTCAGAATCGCAAAGATTAATTGTATGTCGAATTTGAATTGTTCCATTGTCCAAGTTTAATTAATTGTTTAAACAACTTTGCAAAGGTACAACTCTTGTTGGAATTAGGATACTCTTTCTTCCCAAAAAATGTAAAATTCTGCATGAAATACAAGAAAATACATCTTGAAAAGGAGAAAAAGAGGAGCAAATCTTTGTGGTTTGGGAGAAAATGTCTACCTTTGCGGTCGCATTTGAAAAAATTGTTTAATCATTTAATTAACGTAAGTATGAATCAATACGAAACCGTTTTCATTTTGACTCCCGTTTTGTCTGATGTTCAGATGAAGGAAGCGGTAGAAAAATTCAAGGGTATTCTCGTTGCTGAAGGTGCTGAGATTATCAATGAAGAAAATTGGGGTTTGAAGAAGTTGGCTTACCCAATCGAAAAGAAGTCAACAGGTTTTTATCAGCTGATTGAGTTCAAGGCTGAACCTACAGTAATCCAGAAGCTCGAAGTCAACTAT
>JAFTTU010000020.1 GCA_017466635.1 Bacteroides sp. | reverse complement strand
TTCCACCTCTTCCCATTCCGAACAGAGAAGTTAAGCCTTGTCACGCCGATGGTACTGCGTTTGTGGGAGAGTAGGTAGCCGCCGTTTTAACAAAAAAGTGGGTGTGTGTAAAACACATCCACTTTTTTTTGTGTTATATCGAGAAAAAGAATTAACTTTGCGCCCTGATAATTATCTGGAAAATATAAAATACATGATGGAGCTCGATTTGCTTACGGCCATTTCTCCAATTGACGGTCGTTATAGAGGAAAAGCGGGAGCTTTGGCCTCTTATTTCTCGGAATTTGCACTCATTAAGTATCGTGTGCAAGTAGAAATTGAATATTTCATAACCTTGTGTGAACTTCCTTTACCTCAGTTGAAGTCTTTGGATCACGCTCGTTTTGATTCACTCCGTGCTATCTATCAGAATTTTTCTGAAGCGGATGCACAGCGTATCAAGGAAATTGAAAGCGTGACTAATCACGACGTAAAAGCTGTTGAATATTTTATTAAGGAAGAATTTGACAAGTTGGGTGGTTTGGAAGAATACAAGGAATTCATCCACTTCGGCTTGACTTCACAGGATATCAACAATACTTCTATACCTCTTTCTATTAAGGAAGCTTTGGAACAAGTTTATTATCCATTGCTTGAAGAATTGATTGCTCAACTGAATACGTATGCAGAAGAATGGGCAAATATCCCGATGTTGGCCAAGACTCACGGCCAGCCAGCTTCTCCAACCCGTTTGGGTAAGGAAGTGATGGTATTTGTGTATCGTTTGAACCGTCAGTTGGCTGCGTTGAAGGCTTGCCCGATTACTGCCAAGTTTGGTGGTGCTACCGGTAACTACAATGCACATCACGTGGCTTATCCTGCATACGACTGGAAAGCATTCGGCAATAAGTTTGTAGCAGAAAAGCTTGGACTGGAAAGAGAAGAATATACCACTCAGATTTCTAACTACGATAACTTGGGCGCTATCTTTGATGCCATGAAGCGTATCAATACCATTATGATTGATATGAACCGTGACTTCTGGCAATACATCTCGATGGAATACTTCAAGCAGAAAATTAAGGCTGGTGAAGTTGGTTCCAGCGCGATGCCACACAAGGTGAACCCAATCGACTTTGAAAATGCAGAAGGTAACTTGGGTGTAGCCAATGCTATCCTTGAACATTTGTCAAGCAAATTGCCGGTGTCTCGTTTGCAGCGCGATTTGACTGACTCAACAGTGCTTCGTAATGTGGGTGTACCTTTCGGTCATATCGTCATCGCTATTCAAAGTTCGTTGAAGGGCTTACGTAAGTTGTTGTTGAATGAAAAGGCTATCTATGCTGATTTGGACAACTGCTGGAGTGTGGTAGCTGAAGCTATTCAGACCATTCTTCGTCGTGAAGCTTATCCACATCCGTATGAAGCATTGAAGGCATTGACACGTACTAACCAAGCCATTACTGAATCTTCCATCAAGGAATTCATTGAAACCTTGGAAGTCAGTGAGGAAATCAAGAAGGAGTTGCGTGTAATCACTCCGCACAATTATACAGGTATGTAATTTTTCCCTTCCTTTGTAGGAAGGTTCTTATATGAAAGCCCGCGAGGGCGAGTATTAACAATTTAAACAACATAGAATATGAGTTTTGATAACGACAACAAGTCTTATAACAGATACAACAACGATGGCGAACAGCGTCCTCATCGTCCGCGTGTAGGAAGTTATAACCGTGAAGGAGGAGAACGTCCGTATCGTTCGTCTTATGGTAGCCGTAACAATGGTGACCGTCCACAGCGACCTCGCTTCAATCCGAATGCAGAAGGTGGTGAACAACGTTCTTACCGTCCACGTGTAGGTAGCTACAACCGTGAAGGCGGCTATAGCTCGGACCGTCCACAACGCCCTCGTTTCAACCAGAACGCAGAAGGTGGTGAACAACGTTCTTACCGTCCTCGTGTTAGCAGCTATAACCGTGAAGGTGGCTTTAATGCCGAACGTCCGCAGCGTCCTTATGGCGCACGCCCTCGTTTCAACCAAAATGCAGAAGGTGGCGAACAACGTCCACGTTTCCAGGGTGGTCAGCAGCCAAGAAATGCACGTCCGAAGCGTCCTCGTACCGGTAACTACAATCCGAATGCGAAGTATAGCATGAAGAAGCAGATTGAGTACAAGGATATTTTAACAGATCCGAACGAGCCAATCCGTTTGAACAAGTATTTGGCAAATGCCGGTATTTGCTCTCGTCGTGAGGCGGATGAATTCATTACAGCAGGTGTGGTATCGGTGAATGGTGTAGTAGTAACCGAATTGGGTACCAAAATCAAGCGTACAGATGAAGTGAAGTTCCACGATGAAGCTGTAAGCGTAGAACGTAAGGTGTATGTGTTGCTCAACAAGCCAAAGGATTGTGTGACTACATCGGATGACCCACAGGAAAGAAAGACTGTCATGCATTGCGTGAAGGATGCTTGCAAGGAACGTATCTATCCGGTTGGTCGTTTGGACCGTAATACTACCGGTGTGTTGTTGTTGACCAACGATGGTGACATGGCTTCGAAGTTGACTCACCCGAAGTACTTGAAGAAGAAGATTTATCACGTATACTGCGACAAGAATGTAACCAAGGCTGACCTCGACCAGATTGCCAGCGGTATTACTTTGGACGATGGTGAAATCCGTGCAGATGCAGTGAGCTATGCTTCAGAAACAGACAAGAAGCAGGTGGGTATTGAAATCCACTCAGGCAAGAACCGTATCGTACGCCGTATCTTTGAATCGTTGGGTTACAAGGTGATGAAGCTTGACCGTGTATACTTTGCCGGTTTGACCAAGAAGGGCTTGAAGCGTGGCGACTGGCGTTTCTTGACAGAAATGGAAGTGAACATGCTTCGTATGGGTTCATTTGAATAATATAAATAAGATATAGAAAAATGGAAAAGATTCGTAGAACAAAAATCGTTGACCTTCTCCAAAGAAAGGATTGGGGAGCGATGGTCAATGTGAAAGGTTGGGTTCGTACCCGCCGTGGAAGCAAGCAAGTAAACTTTGTGGCCTTGAATGACGGTTCTACAATAAATAATGTACAGGTAGTAATCGACCTTGCCAATTTCGACGAAGAAGTGGTGAAGCAAATTACAACCGGTGCATGTCTTAGCGTAAACGGTGAATTGGTAGAGTCTATCGGTTCGGGACAAGCCGGCGAAATCCAGGCTCGCGAACTCGAAGTATTGGGTACTTGCGACAATACCTATCCGTTGCAGAAGAAGGGCTGCTCTATGGAATTCTTGCGCGAAATCGCTCACTTGCGTCCGCGTACCAATACCTTTGGAGCTGTATTCCGTATCCGTCACAACATGGCGATTGCCATACATGAATTCTTCCACCAGAAGGGTTTCTTCTACTTCCATACACCGATTATCACAGCTTCAGACTGTGAAGGTGCCGGTCAGATGTTCCAGGTGACTACCAAGAACCTCTATGACTTGAAGAAGGATGAAAACGGTTCCATCATTTATGATGACGATTTCTTCGGCAAGCAGGCTAGCTTGACTGTTTCCGGTCAGTTGGAAGGTGAATTGGCAGCAACTGCTTTGGGTGCAATCTATACATTCGGCCCGACATTCCGCGCCGAAAACTCCAATACTCCGCGCCACTTGGCAGAGTTCTGGATGGTAGAACCGGAAGTCGCATTTGCTGACTTGACCGAATTGATGGATTTGGAAGAAGAATTTATCAAGTTCTGTGTACAATGGGCACTCGATAATTGTAAGGACGACCTCGAATTCTTGAACAAGATGATTGATAAGGGCTTGATCGAACGTTTACAGAAGGTGGTAAGCACCGAATTCGTTCGTTTGCCTTATACAGAAGGTATCAAGATTCTGGAAGAAGCCATTGCAAAGGGCAAGAAGTTTGAATTCCCGGTATACTGGGGATGTGACTTGGCTAGTGAACACGAACGCTACTTGGTAGAAGAACACTTCCAGAAGCCTGTAATCATGACTGACTATCCAGCTGAAATCAAGGCCTTCTACATGAAGCAGAACGAAGATGGCAAGACTGTTCAGGGTACAGACGTATTGTTCCCTCAAATCGGTGAAATCATCGGTGGTAGTGTACGTGAAGAAAGCTATGAAAAGTTGATGGCACGTATTCAGGAACTCAACATCCCGATGAAGGATATGTGGTGGTACCTCGATACTCGCAAGTATGGTACATGTCCTCACGCAGGTTTCGGTCTCGGTTTCGAACGTCTGTTGCTTTTCGTAACAGGTATGGCGAACATCCGCGATGTAATTCCGTTCCCGAGAACACCGCGTAATGCAGAATTCTAAAATAGAGAATATCGATAAAGGAGAGAAGGTAGCTGTGCTGCCTTCTCTTTTTTTTGAAAAATAAGCATTAGAAGATAAAAAAGTCCACAAAAAATACGGATGCTTAATAATATTTATTATCTTTGTAGATATATTAAAGACAAATTGTTAACCTTTAAATATATATAGCTATGAAACATCGTATTTTATTTCTTCTAGTAGCTATGTTCCTCGTATCGGGAATCAGTAAGACCATGGCTCAGAGTACAGATCTGAGAGGTATTTGGCAAATGTGTTTTTATGTTTCTGGGGATCCTACGATTCCAGGTGAATTGAAGCCAAGCAATTCGTTCAAGATTCTTTCGGATGACGGTAAGTTTACCAATATGACAGTGATACCGAACAAGGGGGCTATCATCATTGGTTCCGGTACTTACAAGCAAACGGCTTCCAATGCCTTTACGGAACATGTGGAAAAGAATCTGCATCTTCCACAGTTGGTAGGTGTGGACAACGTGCTTGAATACGAAATGAAAGGTGGTGAAGTGATGGTGGTGAAGTATTTTGTTAAGAAAGACCCGGAAGGAAATGAAATCAACTCCTGGTATTATGAAACCTGGAAGAAGGTGAAAATGCCGGCAACTTATCCAAAGGATTTGGTAAGATAAAAGCTCTAAATAGTTTGAAAAGAGGCGGAAAGGAACTCCGTCTCTTTTTTTTATGTCATCAAAAAAAGAGGAAAAATGTTTGTCAGTTCAAAGAAAAGCAGTACCTTTGCAAGCCGATTATTATCAATAAGTAGATAAAAGATTCATTCTGAATGACTTAATGATTCTTTGTCCGGGAATGATTGGGGAATTCGAATGAGAAATGTTTTTTAGTAGTAATAATTTAAAAAAGAATTAAGAGTGGATACTTTAAGTTACAAGACCATTTCTGCAAACAAGGTAACAGCTCAGAAAGAATGGGTTGTTGTTGATGCAACCGACCAGGTCGTAGGCCGTCTCGGTTCAAAAGTTGCGAAACTGTTGAGAGGAAAGTACAAACCAAGCTTTACCCCTCATGTAGACTGCGGTGATAACGTAATCATCATCAACGCAGACAAGGTGAAATTTACTGGAAACAAGTGGAATGACAAGGTATACTTGCACTACACAGGCTATCCTGGTGGTCAACGTTCAATCACTCCAGCTGAATTGATCAAGAAGGTCGACGGTGAAGAAAAGCTGTTGAAGAAAGTAGTAAAGGGTATGCTCCCGAAGAATCGTTTGGGTGCTAAGTTGTTGAAGAACTTGTATGTATATGCAGGTAGCGAACACAAGCACGAAGCTCAATGCCCGAAGACAATTGATATTAACGCACTTAAATAATAAGGAATGGAAGTAATTAATGCATTAGGCAGACGTAAGCGCGCTATTGCTCGCGTATTCGTTAGCGAAGGTACAGGAAAGATTACTATTAACAAGAGAGACCTTGCTGAGTACT
>JAFTTU010000095.1 GCA_017466635.1 Bacteroides sp. | reverse complement strand
ACCATGCGTGAAAAGAAGGATACTACCCTCTGTGGTTCGGGTGCCATCTTCCAGTCGATGAACTCAACCGTAACCATGAACCTCGGCTGTATCTTCAAGTTGAAGGGTATCAACCTTACCGTATCGGGTGCTTGTGCATCAGGTTCTCATGCCATCGGTTTGGGCGCATTGCTCATTCAGAATGGCTTGCAAGAAATGGTTGTGTGCGGTGGTGCTCAGGAAGTAAACCCATGGTCAGTAGGCTCGTTCGATGGTATCTCGGCATTCTCTATCCGCGAAGACGAACCGACCAAGGCTAGTCGTCCGTTCGACCGTGACCGCGATGGACTTGTTCCGGGTGGTGGTGCTGCAACCGTGATTATCGAAAGCTACGAATCGGCCGTACGTCGTGGTGCTCCTATCTTGGCTGAAATCCTCAGCTACGGCTTCTCGTCCAACGGTGACCATATCTCTTCTCCGAACGTGGACGGTCCTGCCAAGAGCCTCGAAATGGCTATCCGCCGTGCAGGTATTGGTGTGAACGAAATCGGTTACATCAACGCTCACGCGACCTCTACTCACGTAGGCGATACCAACGAAGCCAAGGCTATCTATCGTGTCATCGGCGACCATCGCATCCCGGTAACATCGACCAAGAGTCAGACCGGTCACGAAATGTGGATGGCGGGTGCATCGGAAGTCATCTATTCCATGCTCATGATGAAGAACAACTTCATTGCTGCCAACCTCAACTTCGAAAATCCGGATGAAGACTCGGCTAAGCTCTACATCCCGGCACAGCGCATCGAGACCGGCTTCGATACCTTCTTGTCGAACTCGTTCGGCTTTGGTGGTACCAACTCGACCTTGATTGTACGCAACCTGTAATGACAGAAAAAACAATAAAACAATAAACAATAAAACAGAAAAGAAAATGGAAAAGAATGAATTGATTGCCAAGATCAACGAAACATTGGCTGATGAATTTGAAGTAGAAGTATCTGATATCACTCCTGATGCAAACATCAAGGAAACTCTCCAGCTCGATAGCTTGAGCCTCGTGGATATGGTTGCTTTGATTGAATCAGAATTTGGTGTGAAAATCCAAGGTTCTGAAATGGTGAAAGTACAGACTTTCCAAGCTCTTTATGATTTCATCGCTGAAAGAATAGCGTAAAGGAGTTCATAACTCATAACTGTTATGAAAGAACCATTGCTTGAGGGGGAAGGGTTGTATAAACTCATCCCCCAAAGAAACCCAATTGTCATGGTCGATACCTTCTTTAGTGCTACCGAAACGGATGCAGAGACGGGACTCCATGTACAGTCGGGTAATCTTTTTTGTGAGGGGGGACTTCTCCGTGAGCCGGGAATGATAGAGCATGTGGCTCAGAGTGCCGCGGCTTTTGCCGGTTATGCACCCTACACCCGGGGCGAGGCACCCAAGTTGGGCTTCATCGGCGAAGTGAAGAAATTCAAGATTGTTCGTCTGCCTAAGGTGGGCGAGTTCCTGCATACTTCTCTCCGTGTATTGGGCGAAGCAGCCGGTGTCACACTCATCGCAGCCGAAACAAAGGTCGCTGAAGAAGTGTTGGCCACTTGTCAAATGAAAATTTTTATCAAGGAGGATTGATATGGCATTGAGTGAAACCGTCCGTGTACAGGTGCGCTTCTCCGAGGTGGACTCCATCAAGATGGTGTGGCATGGACACTACATTACTTATATGGAAGATGCTCGCGAAGCCTTCGGACGTAAATACGGCTTGGAGTACATGTACATCTACGACAGCGGCTATCTGGCTCCGATGTTCGACATCAAGATGCGTTATCATCAAACGGCCACCGTGGACGATGTGTTGCTGGTAACCATCACATGCCGTCCCACCAAGGGAGCCAAGCTGGTGTTCGATTACGAAATCCGCAAGGAGTCGGACAATGCATTGGTATTCAGTGCCGAGTCCACCCAATTGTTTACCAACCATCAGGGTGAGTTCGAGCCTTCTTGTCCTCCCTTCTTGGCGGAATGGAAGAAAAAGCATTTTAAAGAATGATGTTTGATGTATGATTTCTGATTTCCTCAGAAAACATCATCGTACATCAAACATCATACATCAAACATCATACATCTCATTATGTTGATAAAAGATTACTATACAATAGAAAACGTATCGAAGCAGGAAAACGGTGTCGTGCGTTTCGACATCAGCCTGAATGAGGACTGCCCAGTGTACGAAGGCCATTTCCCGGGCGAACCCGTATCACCGGGTGTGTGCAACATTCAGATGATTAAGGAATGTGCTGATCAAGTAGCCGGCAAGCCCTTGTTCTTGAATAATTTACAGCAGTGCCGATTGACCACCTTGGTCACTCCGTTGGCACATCCTCAATTAGAGGTGAACATTCTCCTCGAAGAAAAGGGAGATGCTTATAAGTTGAAGGCTACCATCGGGAAGGGTGAAGATACCTATCTCGACATGAAGGCGGAATTAATTTATAATGTATGATTTCTGATGTATGATTTCTGATTTCTTTTGGGAACATCGTCATACATCAAACATCATACATCAAACATCATACATCAAAAGACGTGGACAAACTTTTCATCGCAATCTATCGCTTCTTCGAAAAGAAGAAAGCATTGATGTACGGGCTGCTCATTCTCAGCTCCGTCATATTCGTGTACTTTGGTTCCAAGGTGCAGTACGAGGAAAACATCGCCAAGCTCCTGCCGCAGACCGATGCGGCCAACGAGAGTGGTTTAGCTTTCGGAAACCTTCGCGTGAAGGACAAGATTTTCATTCAGTTGACTTCGGCAACGGATGAACCGGTTACACCCGAGACTTTGGCGGAATATTGCGATGAATTCGTCGGAAACCTCTTGGAGAAGGATACGGCAACCCAATACATTGCCAATGTTCTCCATCAGATTGACGATGACTTGATTATCAACGGATTGGATTATGCCTTGACGCATGTTCCTTCCTTTGTGTCTCCCGAAGCATATGAACGTTT
>JAFTTU010000183.1 GCA_017466635.1 Bacteroides sp. | reverse complement strand
GGATTGGAAACACTTTCTACCTATATTTATGCCGATGCACGTAAGGGTGGTTTGACACCGGAACTCCGTCCATTGTCAACCATTATCTTCGTGACCGTGTTAGTATTGCTGATTGTGATTAACAAACGTGCGGAAAAGCAGAAGAAGGAATAAGAAATGAAGAAACTGAAATACATATTGTTGTTGGCTGTGCTCTTTGTATTGGGAGCTTGCCAACGTTCGCAGGAAGAACGTAACGGTATCTTGAAGGTGTACAACTGGGCCGACTACATCGATGAAGATGTGTTGGCTGAGTTCCCTGAATGGTACAAGGAACAGACAGGAGAGGACATTGAAGTCATCTACCAAGTGTTCGACATCAACGAGGTGATGCTTACCAAGATTGAACGTGGACACGAAGATTTCGATGTGGTGTGTCCTTCTGAATACATCATCGAACGTATGATGCGTAAGGATATGTTGCTTCCTATCAACCGTGATTTCGGAAATACTCCTGACTATATCCCGAACTTGGCACCTTACATTCAGGATGAGCTGAACAAGATGAGCCAAGGCGACAAGAAGGTGACTGATTATGCGGTGGCTTACATGTGGGGTACTGCCGGTACGCTTTACAACACCGAATTGGTAACGGAAGAAGAGGCGTTGGAATGTGCCAACATGTGGGACCCTAAGTTTGCGAACAAGCTTTTGATGAAGGATAGCTACCGTGACTGCTATGGCTTGGCCATCATCTACGCCAACCGCGAACGTTTGGAAAAGGGCGAAGTGACTGTTGAACAACTCATGAACGACAATTCGCACGAGGCTATTGCTACCGCCGAAGAATACCTCAAGGCCTTGAAGCCGAACATTGCCGGTTGGGAAGCCGACTTCGGTAAGGAAATGATGACCAAGGGCAAGGCATGGATGAACTTTACTTGGAGTGGTGATGCCGTTTGGGCGATTGAAGAAGCCGCCGAAGTAGGAGTAGAGTTGGATTATGTAGTGCCATTGGAAGGAAGCAACGTATGGTTTGACGGATGGGTGATACCGAAGTATGCCCGCAATGTGAAGGCCGCCAGTTATTTCATCAACTACATGTGCCGTCCGGACATTGCCCTTCGCAACATGGATGCCATCGGTTATGTAAGTGCCGTGGCAACTCCTGAAATCCTCGAAGAGAAGATTGATACTACCTTGGAGAACTATTCGGACTTGAGCTATTTCTTCGGTCCTGAAGCTGATAGCGTACAGGTAGACCCTGTTCAGTATCCTGACAAGAAAGTCATCGAACGTTGTGCCGTTATCCGTGACTTCACCAACAAGGAAGACCTTCAGAAAGTACTCGAAATGTGGAGCCGTGTGAAGGGGGATAACCTTAATGCCGGTATCGTACTTTTGATTTTCGCCGTATTCGGTGGATTGTTCGTGTGGCTGGTCATCAGCAAGGTCAAGAAGTATCAACGTAAGATTCGTCGGAAGTATCGCCGTAGAAGAAGATAAATGAAAAAGGCTCCTTTTTGAGGAGCCTTTCTTGTACTGTCTACTGATGATTAAATCAAGTATTGGTCAGAGATAGATTGGTTGTTCATCACGCGGATGATAGCTTCAGCAAACATGTCGGCTACTGTCAATTGCTTCACCTTAGCGCAACGGTTAGAGTAAGGAATACTGTCTGTGAACAACATTTCTTCCAACTGAGAGTTCTGAACGCGTTCAGAAGCAGGACCAGACATCACACAGTGAGAAGCGATAGCGCGTACAGAAGCAGCACCGGCTTCCTTCATGATATCAGCAGCCTTAGTGATAGTACCGGCTGTATCTACCATGTCGTCTACGATGATAACATCCTTACCTTCCACATCACCGATAATCTGCATAGTTGCTACTACGTTAGCTCTTTCACGAGTCTTGTTGCAGAGTACCAATGGGCAATCCAAATACTTAGCATATGAGCTAGCACGCTTAGAACCACCTACGTCAGGGCTGGCAATAACCAAGTTCTTCAAGTTCATTGACTGAACGTAAGGCAAGAAAATGGTTGATGCATACAAGTGGTCAACTGGGATATCGAAGAAACCTTGAATCTGGTCTGCATGGAGGTCCATAGTAATCAAGCGGTCGATACCAGCTACACTCAAGAGGTCGGCAACCAACTTAGCACCGATAGAAACGCGTGGCTTGTCCTTTCTGTCCTGACGTGCCCAACCGAAGTAAGGGATAACTGCGATGATGCTCTTAGCAGAAGCTCTCTTAGCTGCGTCGATCATCAACAACAATTCCATCAAGTTGTCAGAGTTAGGGAATGTTGATTGTACCAAGAATACATGTGAACCTCTGATTGATTCTTCGAATGAAACTGCGAATTCACCATCAGCAAAGTGAGTGATGTTCATGTTTCCCAATTCACAACCTAGGCTTTTGCAGATTTTTTCTGCCAAGTATCTCGACTTTGTTCCCGAGAATACTTTAAATGAAGATGTAGTGCTCATTATTATATTAATAGAATAAGATTATTCGGTTAATTATTTGCAAAGTTACGTATTATAATTAGAAATCAAAACTAATCCACCAGCTTTTTCAGCTTCTTGAAGTGCTCAATCAGCTGTGTGTAGTCACAATCGGTGCAAGTATTGAACTGATTCCAGATATCTCCCATGATGGCAACTCCCCCAAATCCGTAGTCCTTCACTTTCCGTACATTGTCCATGTTGATGCCGCCCAAGGCGATGACCTTCTTGTCGATAATCCCTGCCTTGTGTGCTTTACGAAGCTCTTCGGGCGTATAGTTGGCATCGAAACTCTTTTGGTCGGTATGGTCAAAGTCAGGGCTGAACAAGATGTAGTCACAATTACGCTTGTGCATCTTGATTTCTTCCAACGAATGGCAGGAGCGGCTGATGTGTCCCTTGAAGCTATCGGAAATGTTCGGGTTCCGTTCACTCAGATGAACCCCTTTCAGGCGATATTCATCTTTCAGGTAGAAATGACCATGAACCACAATTCGCTTGTGGTATTGCTCAGGGATAAGTGATAGCAAGCGTTCGGCAAAGATTGGTGCCGTATTGGGCTTGCGTAGGTGCAAAATATCAAGCCCTTCTTCGAAAAGGGCTGTAATTATCTTGTCTTCCTCCACAAAATATGTGGGTGGGGTTATCAGAATAAGTTTCATACCTTCAACTATATATGCAACAAAGATAATAATCGATTTGATAAAATCCTATTGTTTCGGGTACAAAGGTATGAAAAAATGTCGGGCTTACCTAATGTTAAAGGTAAACCCGACCGAAAATTAACTATATAAGCGATGAAGAGAGTTTTACATCCGGTTTTCTACTACCTTCCAATCTATGATTTTCCACAGGTTGGCAAGATGGTCTGTACGACGGTTCTGGTAATCCAGGTAATAGGCATGCTCCCAAACGTCGAAACCTAACAACGGTTTCAGGCCTTGACGGAGAGGGTTGCTTCCATTGGGTTCCTTTACAATCACCAGTTTCCCGTCTTTATTCATGGCAAGCCATGCCCATCCGGAGCCGAAAATACTGCTGGCAGCCTGTGTCATTTCGTTCTTGAAGTTCTCGAAGTTGCCGAAATCCCGTTGGATGGCTTCTGCCAGTTTGCCTTCAGGTTGGTACTTTTCCGGTTGAGGGGTAAACTGCAAGAAATAGAGGGTATGATTCAATACTTGTCCGGCATTGTTGAAGATAGCTCCATCAGGGGCGGTTATCACGATTTCTTCTACCGTTTTTCCTTCAAAAGGTGTACCGCTGACCAATGCGTTCAGGTTGTTGACGTAGGTTTGCAAATGTTTGCCATAATGATAGTCGATAGTCTCTTGGCTGATAACGGGAGCCAAGGCATCTTTGCTATACGGGAGAGTCGGCATGCTATAATTCATGATGAAAGAAGTAAGGATGATTAATAATATATTCATAAAATTTCGTTTTATGATTTAACATTATTCGAGGGAGAAATGTTCGAGATGCTTTCAAATTTTCCTATCTTTGCCGTTTCATAGAGTAATCCCGCTCATTCCCTTCGCATGGGGATAAGGATAAACAGAGTAACATTATGAATGATTATTTGGATGAATTGAATGAGAGCCAGCGTGCAGCTGTATTATATAATGACGGCCCTTCTCTTGTGATAGCAGGGGCAGGTTCGGGAAAGACCCGTGTGCTTACTTATAAGATTGCACACTTGATGAATATAGGATATGACCCTTGGAATATCCTGGCATTGACTTTTACCAACAAGGCCGCCCGGGAGATGAAGGAACGTATTACCCGTCAGGTAGGCGAGCGGGCACGTTATTTGTGGATGGGGACTTTTCACTCCATCTTTTCCCGTATTCTCCGCATCGAATCGCAAGCCCTTGGTTTCTCGTCCAATTTCACCATTTATGATGCATCCGATTCCAAGAGTTTGCTGAAGAGCATTATCAAGGAAAAATTTGATGAGGCTTATAAAAGTCTAACGGATGAAGAGAAAGACAAGTATTTAAAATATTATAAAGTTAACCTTATTCAATCTCGAATAAGTAATGCCAAGAATCAATTGATTGTACCTTCTGTTTATATGCTTGATGATGAATGTAAGCGAGCAGATAGGAATGATAACATATCATTGTTGGGGGAAATCTATGAGTGTTACTGGGAACGTTGTAGACAAGACAATGTAATGGACTTTGATGATTTGCTTTTGTATACCTATATATTGTTTCGGGATAATCCGGAAATTAGATTGAAGTATGCATTGCAATTTCGGTATATATTGGTAGATGAGTATCAAGATACGAACTGTGCTCAAAATGCAATAATATTACAATTGACGACAGAGTATCAACGTATTTGTGTTGTGGGTGATGATGCACAAAGTATATATTCATTTAGAGGAGCTAAGATAGAAAATATTCTAAACTTTACGAAGAATTTTGTTGGTGCGAAATTGTATAGGCTTGAACAAAATTATAGATCTACTCAAACAATTGTTGGTGCTGCAAATAGTTTGATAAAGAATAATGTACATCAGATACCAAAGAATATATTTTCAAAAAATAGTCAAGGCGATTTAATTGAAATAGCAGGTGTTTATAGCGATTATTTAGAAGGCGATTTTGTAGCTAGAAAAATAGAATACTTGCATTCTTATAAAAAATGTTCATATGAAGATTTTGTCGTTTTGTATAGGGCTAATGCGCAAAGCCGCATAATTGAGGAAACTTTACGTAAGAATTTTATACCATATAGGGTTTATGGTGGATTATCCTTTTATCAACATAAGGAGATTAAAGATGTATTGGCGTATTGTCGTATGGCTATAAATCCGGATGATGGAGAAGCTTTTAAACGAATATTGAATTATCCAGCTAGGGGTATAGGAAATGTTACATTAGAAAAATTGTTAGATGCTTCTAATGCTTTTGGTAAAAGTTTATGGTCGATTTTAAAAGAACCAATTTCATATGGCTTGAATTTTAATAAAGGGACAACCGCTAAATTACAAAAGTTTCGTGAGTTGATAGAAGCTATTATGGCAGAACTTAATGTTAAACGTGTTGATGAAATTGGTAAGACAATAATAGAGTTATCAGGAATAAAAAAACACCTTTCATTAGAAAAAGAAGAAGATAAAGTGAAAAATGTTGATGAATTATTGAAAGGGATGCAAGATTTTTGTCGTAATCGTTATGAAGAGGGTGATGAGCGTGTCGGATTGGTTGATTATATGGCTGAAGTTGCGTTGTTGACAGATCAAGACATGAGTGATAAAGAGGATTTTGAGAAAGTAACTTTAATGACAATACATTCAGCTAAAGGTCTAGAGTTTAAAAAAGTTTTTATTGTTGGATTAGAAGAAGGGATTTTTCCAAGTGAGAAGTGCTTGCATTCTGAAACTGCAATCGAGGAAGAAAGACGTCTGTTTTATGTCGCTATTACTCGTGCAGAAGAATGCTGTTATATTTCATATGCTGAGAATCGTTCAAAATATGGAACTATGGAGTTTTCTAGCTATAGCCGTTTTTTGGAAGAAATCGATGAGTGTTATATAGATTGGCCTAAAAAACGAAGAAGAATGTTAGACGAAGGAGCTTCACGCTTCCGTGCTTCGCAAACATCTTCCAGTACGGCAAGAAGTCCTTTCGTAACTCGTTCTCAGTCGCTCATCGACCGATATGCAGAACGTCCTGCTCAACCGGCATCCGCACCCGTGCAGCAAGAAGCGCGTCGCTTCAAGAAGGTTTCAACCATACCGTCTTCCCGTCCGTCGGCTTCACCATCTGTGGGAGGGTTGCAAGCCGGAGCTGTCATCGAGCACGAACGCTTTGGTGTAGGCGATGTGATAAGTGTGGTTGGTACGGGAGACAATTGCAAGGCAACGGTGCGCTTCCGTAATGCAGGCGAGAAGCAGTTGCTGCTGAAGTTTGCACGCTTCAAGGTGATTGGTTGATACTATTGGTACTGAAAACTGAAAACGTTGAAAACGAAGAAACACTTCCTATGTCATTCAGAACGGAATGAAGTGTAGTGAAGAATCTCGGTAGCATATACTAATACATCCACGTGTATGTTGCCGAGAGCCTTCGCTTCGCTCTGGATGACAAAGAAAGAAGAAAAAGGGTAGGGTATAAAAACAAAAAAGAGAACCAGCATGATGCATGATTCTCTCTCTTAAAAAGAGCGGAAAACGAGGCTCGAACTCGCGACCCTAACCTTGGCAAGGTTATGCTCTACCAACTGAGCTATTTCCGCAAATCTGGTGAAGGAAATGAGACTCGAACTCACACGACAATACTGTCACTACCCCCTCAAAGT
>JAFTTU010000182.1 GCA_017466635.1 Bacteroides sp. | reverse complement strand
CATCATGAATTCGGGTGCAAAAGTAATGTAAATCAGTAAAAAACGCAAAAAGAAAAGCATAAAATTCGCTTCACCCTTTGTTTATTTCAAAAAAGTCACTAATTTTGCAGCCCGTTACGGTGAATAATAACATAAAATAGTATATAGCAATGAAAAGAACATTCCAACCCTCTAACAGAAAGAGAAAAAACAAGCACGGTTTCCGTGAAAGAATGGCAACAGCAAACGGTCGTCGCGTATTGGCAAGCCGTCGTGCAAAAGGTCGCAAGAAATTGACTGTATCTGATGAATTCAATGGTACAACTAAGAAGTAATTCATCGGAAACGATAAAATAAGAGAGGCAAGGTTCAAACTTTGCCTCTCTTGTTTTTATTCTATCAGCACTTCATCCAAGTAAACCTGAGCCTCCAACCCCGGACGGACATGAAGAGCCGAACACTTCCCTGCTCCTTTTATGATAATACGGACATATCGGGCTACATCATCAAAACGGAAATCCAAGTCTTTGATAAAACGCCCTTGACTGAAGATGTCCGCCTTGCCGAATTTCCGTTCTGCCACCTTCCAATAATGAACTTCATTATCCGACAACCAGATTTCCACCTTGGCAGGTTTATGGATAGCCAGTCCATAATCATTCAAATAACCCACAGAAACATGGCTCATCTTCTTACGGGTTCCCATATCAAAGGTCAATGCGATTGAATCATTTTTGGTCCATGACGACCATTCGCCATCGGTATTCTTCAAGCTACCCCGTACCCCATTCACCAAACGCTTTTCCACCACATTGCTCCGCAAGATGTTTTTCCCGGTGATTCCATTCATTTGGATTGGCAACACCAATGTATGTCCCATTTGCTTGCCATCTTTGAAAGCTGCACACTTCAAAGTCTGCGATTGCTTGACAAGCCAAGGACGACGATACAACCAAGCATGAGCATGGGGTTCACTTCCGTCTGTAGTATATCGGATTTCCACATCCGGGCTGATAGAGCTCAATGTTACCTTTACATCGCCAAAGTTAGGGACTACCTCGTGCTGGACATTATAAATGGCCGAAGAGGGCTTTATGCCTTTAGCCAACCAACGTTCCTGATAAGTATCCATCATCCCCAAAAAGCGTTCCCATCGCTTAACGATTGGCATACTCCATGCCGCTTCCGCCACTGCTCCCAAACGAGGATACAAAAGCAAGTCGACCTCTTCCGGGCTTTCACAAAACTCCGTCCAAAGGGCTGCTTGCATACCCAATAAATGGGATCGCATGGACATGGTCCAATATCGTTCGATAGGTTCATATTGATAGATGTCCTTCAACGTGGTATTGCCATTGAATGCCAAAACCGGTTCGTGCCATTGAGGACCTTGATACCGATTCAGATACATGGTTCCGGTAGGTACTACCACAAAATCATGACCATGCTTGCCGGCCTTCGTCGCGCCATGACCATATCCATGCCAATCGAACACAACTGCTCCTTTGGAAAGATTGGCTTCCATGATTTCTTCCCAACCCATTACTTTACGGCCCTTGCTTCGCACATAGCTATCTATCCGACGCATAAAATACCCTAACAGGTCATTCTCATCACCCAAATCTTCCTTCTTCATACGCTCTTGACAAAGAGGACATTCTTCCCAATGGGTATTATGAATGGCATCACCACCCAAATGAATGAATCGGGAAGGAAACAATTCGACTACTTCATCGATGACGTGTTGCAAGAATGTGAAGACATCTTCATTTCCGGCACAATAAGCAAAACGGGTATGGTCAGCTCCCAAACCAGGAACGACACCGATATACTTATCAATCACCGGACAAGCCAACAACGGATAAGCCGCCAATGCCGCATTGCTATGCCCCGGCATGGCTATTTCAGGAATTACTTCTATCTGTCGATTGGATGCATAGGTCACAATTTCCTTGATATCTTCCTGGGTATAAAAGCCACCATCCACCAACGGTTCTCCTTGTCTGGCATTTCTTCTTTCCGGAAAAGTCAATCCGTCTCTCTTTACCTTCTTGGAACCGATGGATGTCAACAATGGATATTTCTTGATTTCCAATCTCCAACCGTTGTCATCTGTCAAATGCAAATGAAGTTTATTGAATTTCAGCATACCCATCGTATCGATAATACGAAGCAAGTGTTGCTTGGGAATGAAATAACGGGCCACATCCACCATCAATCCCCGATAGCCAAAACGAGGTTCGTCCGTAATGCTGATAGCCGGGACATCCCAAACCACACCTTCTTTATATTCGGCTCCCTCGATATCAGCAGGCAACAACTGACGAAGAGTCTGAAGTGCATAAAAAGCCCCTTTCTCACCAGCCGCCTTAATCACAATCTTTTCAGGATTGACGGTCAAGACATAGCCCTCCTCTTGAAGGGTATCATCTTTCTTGATGAGCACCTCTCCTTTCTTTCCTCCGACCTTGAGTTTCGGAGTAAAACCGGCAGGCTTGGCAAACAAGCCAACAAATTCCTTTGCGATTGTTTCAAGGTTCTTGTCCTCCAAAGCCATCGTCGTCTTTTCGGTAAAGACAAAGGTACCTTCTCCTTCCAATACGGTTGCAGGATAGGGAATCAGAGACAAAGGTCGTCCGTTTACCTCTTGAGCGTTCAAGGAAGAATATGTCGTCAAGAACAAAAAGAATACAAATAATAGTCGTCTTATCATTATTTAATTTTTAGTTTTATATTACGACTTCAAAGTTACATCAAAAAGCCCGAATTAAGAAATATCCCTTCATTCATTTTGATTACAAAGAGATTAATCGTCAAAAGATAGGAACAAAAACGAAATTATCGTATCTTTGAGCCGTAATTTAATTAAGGTATAATATGATATCACTGAAAGATTTCTTTTCATTCAAGAATAACCGTGCTTTTTGGTTGAACCTGATAGCCATGCCCATTGTAGTCATTGCCGTCATTTTCGGAGTGCTGCATTGGTTGGATGTCTATACACACCATGGTGAATCCATCATTGTCCCCAACGTAAATGGCCTTCCACTCAAACAAGCCGAAAACGAACTTAGCAAAAAGAACCTGAAGGTAGTTGTGGTGGATTCCAACTATGTAAAAGGAATGCCTGCCGGTTCTATCCTGGAACAAAAGCCGACAGGTGGTTCCAAAGTAAAAATAGGTAGAAGTATCTATTTGACCATCAATACGGGAGAAGTGCCTAAAGTCGCTATACCCGATATTATCGACAACAGTTCTTTCCGCCAAGCGGAAGCACGTCTTCGTGCCCTCGGCTTCAAGTTGACAGAGCCTGAATACATCGAAGGAGAAAAGGACTGGATTTACGGTGTGAAATACAATGGCAAGGAATTGCTTTCCGGCGAAAAGGTTCCTCGTGAAGCGGTATTGACACTTTGCGTAGGTGACGACGAGTTGGAAACCGACTCTCTCAAGACTGATTCCTTGTTCCTCAATACAGGCAAGGACGGCAAGCCAATCGTTGACGAATCATGGTTCTAACCTTCAAAATCGAACAAGATGCAAGATTTCATAGAAGATGAATTGGATGACAATCTGGATGACCTTGAACCGATAGTCGACAATCCCGCGGAACTTTATGAACATTTCCGTGTAGTCGTAGACAAGGGACAGAAGCAAGTACGTATCGACAAATACTTGTTCGAACGACTTGTCAACTCGTCACGCAACCGTATCCAGAAAGCTGCGGATGCCGGATTCGTCATGGCCAATGGAAAGCCCGTGAAGAGCAGCTACAAGGTGAAGCCCAACGATGTGCTGACATTAATGCTCGACCGTCCTCGATACGAAAACGACATCATCCCTGAAGACATTCCATTGAATGTGGTATATGAAGACGATGACTTGATGGTCATCAACAAACCGGCTGGACTGGTGGTACATCCGGGATGTGGAAATTATCACGGGACTTTGGTCAATGCCATTGCCTGGCACTTGAAGGACAACCCTAAATACGACCCTAACGACCCGCAAGTAGGTTTGGTGCATCGTATCGACAAAGACACTTCAGGTTTGTTGGTAGTCGCCAAGACTCCTGATGCCAAGACTCACCTGGGTCTTCAGTTTTTCAACAAAACGACCAAGCGTAAATACAATGCCCTGGTTTGGGGAACGGTAGAAAAGGACGAAGGTACGATTGTCGGAAACATCGGACGCAATCCGAAAGACCGGATGCAAATGGCCGTACTCAGTGACCCCGAACAAGGGAAACATGCCGTCACCCATTATCGGGTTTTGGAACGTTTGGGATATGTCACCTTGGTGGAATGTGTATTGGAAACAGGACGTACACATCAAATCCGTGTACACATGAAACACATTGGCCACACCTTGTTCAACGATGAACGATACGGAGGTCATGAAATCCTGAAAGGAACTCACTTTAGTAAATATAAACAATTTGTAAACAACTGCTTCGAAACTTGTCCGCGTCAGGCGCTTCATGCCATGACGTTGGGATTTGTCCACCCACGTACCGGCGAGGAAATGTTCTTTACCTCTCCATTGGCAGACGACATGGTGGAACTGATTGACAAGTGGAGAACTTATATCAGCAATAGAGAATTATGAAAAAACGTACCATAGCAATCGTAGCCGGTGGAGATTCCAGCGAAATCGTGGTATCTCTGCGTAGTGCACAAGGCATCTATTCTTTCATCGACAAAGAAAGATACAATCTTTATATAGTAGAAATGGAAGGCAAGCGTTGGGAAGTCATCTTGCCTAACGGTGAGAAAACTCCTATCGACCGCAATGACTTCAGCTTCATGGAAAACGGAGAAAAGAAGAACTTCGATTTTGCTTACATCACTATCCATGGCACTCCGGGCGAAAACGGTCTCTTGCAAGGTTACTTCGACTTGATTGGCATTCCGTATTCCAGTTGCAATGTATTGGTATCTGCCATTACTTTCAACAAGTTCACTTGCAACCAATACCTGAAAGGCTTCGGCATCCGTGTATCCGAATCGATGATTCTCCGTAAGGGTTTTGAAATCCTTGACGAGGAAGTAATCAATAAGGTAGGTTTGCCTTGCTTCATCAAGCCGAATGCCGGTGGTTCCAGCTTCGGTGTAACCAAAGTGAAGACCAAGGAAGATATCCAACCTGCGATTGAAAAAGCATTTGGCGAAAGCGATGAAGTGATGATTGAAGCTTTCATGCAAGGAACTGAAATCACTTGCGGATGCTACAAGACCAAGGACAAGGAAGTGGTATTCCCGATTACGGAAGTGGTGACCAGCAACGAGTTCTTCGATTACGATGCCAAGTACAATGGCCAGGTAGACGAAATCACTCCTGCCCGTATTCCGGAAGAAACCGCAGAACGCGTACGTTTGCTCACTTCAGCCATCTATGACATCTTGGGTTGCGACGGTATCATCCGTATCGACTATATCATCACCGAAGGCGAAAAGGTGAACTTGTTGGAAATCAACACCACCCCGGGCATGACAGCTACCAGCTTCATCCCTCAACAAGTGCGTGCAGCCGGTCTTGACATCAAGGACGTGATGACCGACATCATCGAGAACAAATTCAATTAACCTTAAAATATTGAGCCATGAACATACCTGCTGAATTTGACGAAATTCGTCCGTATGCTCCCGAAGAGCTTCCACAAGTGTTTGAAGAACTGATTGCCGACCCGATGTTCAAGGCGGTAGTCGGTCAAGTGATGCCGGGCATTCCTTTCGACATGATT
>JAFTTU010000181.1 GCA_017466635.1 Bacteroides sp. | reverse complement strand
TACTTCGATTACGCTGCGAGAGCATAAGTATTGTTGCCAGATAATAGCTTGATAACTGGGATTAAAGTGCCAATCACCGACGCACTGCATGCTTACATACCACTCCAACCCGCTGTCAAATCCAGTCAACCCCAAGTTGGTCATGTCGTAAAAGACGATGCAAATGTAATGCTTTTCTGCTTCTGATACAAATATCATCCATTTATTTGTGATAAATTAAGGGAGAAACCTTATCTTTGAAACTCTAAAGTAACCGAAATGAAGAAAATAATAGCAGGATGTATAGGCGCTTTGATGATGGGCGCATGTACGTCGGTCAAACAAAAGGAACCGATGGAAGGAATGTATTTGTTGGTGGGCAGTTATGCTACACCGCAGGAAGAAGGTATCAAGGTGTATGCTTGGAACAATGAGAAGGGAGAGGCTGCTTACGTCAGTGGGCTGAAGGGAATCTCCAACCCTTCTTACCAAGTGGTTTCAGCCGATGGCAATCATGTGTATTCGGTGGGCGAAGACGATGGATTGACTTCTACCGTTCACGCCTTGGCTTTCGACTCGTCGAACGGTACGCTGACTTCCGTGAATACCCAACTTACCCAAGGTGGCGCTCCTTGCTATGTCAATCTGAGTCCGGACGAGAAATCCATCATTACTGCCAATTATGTGGGAGGAAGTATCACGGTTGTTCCATTGGAACCCTCGGGACGTTTGAGTGAAGGTGTCCGTACCATTACCTTTACCGGTGAGGGCGAGGACAAGGTACGTCAAAGCCAACCGCATCTGCATTGTGTAGAGTTCACACCCGATGGGAAATTCCTGTTGGCAAACGATTTGGGAACGGACAAGATTCATGTCTTTCCGTTGAAGCCTGATGGAAAACTCGATGAAAAGGCTACTTTTGATGTGGAATTGGAAGCTGGCTCCGGTCCCCGGCATCTCTGCTTTTCGAAGGACGGACGCTTTGCCTATCTCATCAACGAGCTTTCGGGCAAGGTGACTGCCTTAGTCTATAATGGGGATTCTCTGCAACCGATTCAATACATCGAAGCCGATACGGTTGGAGCACGGGGCAGTGCGGACATCCACTTGTCGCCCGACGGGAAGTTCCTCTATGCGTCCAATCGCTTGAAGGCGGATGGTATTGCCATCTTCTCCGTCAATCAAGAAACGGGTATGCTGACCAAGGCAGGTTATCAGCTGACGGGTATTCATCCGCGTAATTTCATCATCACGCCCGATGGACGTTTTCTTTTGGTAGCTTGTCGGGATAGCAATCTTGTTCAGATATTCAGTAGGGATGAAAAAACGGGCTTGCTCGTCGATACGGGAAAGACCATCGAGACAAGCAAGCCTGTGTGTCTGAAGTTTATTTGAAAATAACTTTTTGGCACGGATTTCACGGATTTCACGGATTAAGTTAATGTAAACATCTACTAAAGAACCGTGTTAATCCGTGAAATCCGTGCCTAATAATACTTTCTTATACGTAAGTTTCCAAGAACTTGGCGTGGCCGTTCACAGTTACCTTCACTTCCTTGGTAGTAGCGGCATAAAGGATAGATTCACCAGCCTTTACTTCTACTGAGTTGCCTTCGTCATCAGTTACGGTGCAAGAACCTTCCATGCAGATGTGGATAACGAATGAATCGAGCTCGCTATAATCCAAAGTCATGTCTTCGGTCAAGTCGTAAACAGAAGTAGTGAAGTATGGGCAAGTCACCAATTCCACCGGTTCGTTCTGCTTCGGAGTGTAGTTGGTACGATAGTCTTCTTCCACGCTATAGTCGATGGCATCCTTAGAGAGTTCTGTGTGGAGCTCACGAGTGTTGCCGTTCTTGTCCTTGCGGTTGAAGTCGTAGATACGGTAAGTTACGTTCGAAGTCTGCTGGATTTCAGCGATGAAGCAACCTGCACCGATGCTATGGATACGACCTGCCGGGAGGAAGAATACGTCACCCGGTTGAACAGCATAGTCAGCCAAAGCGTCACAGATGGTATTGTCGGCAATCATAGCAGCATATTCGTCCGGAGTGATGCTCTTCTTCAAACCGGAACGGAGGTGAGCCTGACCGTTGTTGTTGTCAATCACATACCACATTTCAGTCTTACCCATGGAATTGTGGCGAACCTTTGCCAATGCATCATCCGGGTGAACCTGGATAGAGAGGTCATCGCAAGCATCGATGAACTTGATGAGCAATGGGAAGTTGTCGCCAAAACGTTCATAGTTGGCAGCACCTACCAAAGCACCCTTGTATTCTTTTACCAATTCGCTCAAGTTCTTGCCGGCTTCAGCACCGTTGGCTACTACGGATTCGTCGCCCGGCACGTTGGAGATTTCCCAACTTTCGCCCACTTGCGGTTGTTCGATATCAAGACCTTTGAACGGAATAATCTTTTCACCACCCCAAATAGTGGATTTCAAAATAGGATTAAATTTAAATGGATACATAAGGTTATAATTTAAGTTATGATTCTGTTTGACTACAAATGTAAGAGAAATCTATGACTTTTTATGAAGTTTTCCCGAAAATATTTACCTTTGTCAGCATTATTTAAAATTAGATACATTATGAGAAGTTTTGCATCAGACAATAACTCGGGTGTACATCCGTTGGTGATGGAAGCCCTGGCGAAAGCCAATGTAGGTCATGCCGTAGGTTATGGCGATGACCCTTGGACCCAAGAAGCCACCGATATGGTGAAGAAACAATTCAAGAACGCTTGCGATGCCTTGTTCGTTTTCAATGGCACCGGTAGCAACACGATGGCGCTTCAGTTGATGACCCGTCCTTATCACATCATCTTCTGTGCCGAAACCGGTCACATTGCCGTGGACGAATGTGGGGCACCGAGCAAAGGTACAGGCTGTTTCATGCGAACCATCCCGACTACTGATGGCAAGTTGACTCCGGAATTGTTGAAGCCTTATATGATTAACTTCGGAGTAGAACATCATTCACAACCGGGAGCCATCTACATCAGCCAGTGTACCGAACTCGGTACCATCTACAAGCCGGAAGAAGTCCGTGCGCTTTGCGATTTCGCCCATGAGCATGGTTTGATGGTGCACATGGACGGTGCCCGCATCTCCAATGCTGCCGCAGCCCTTGGTCTTAGCCTCGACGAAGTATCGGGCGCTTGTGGAGTAGATACCTTGACTTTGGGAGGTACCAAGAATGGCTTGATGGGTGCTGAGTGTGTGGTTATCTTCAATCAGGACTTGGTGCGCGAAGCCCGTTATGCCCGCAAGCAGGCTTGTCAGTTGGCCAGCAAGATGCGCTATGTATCTTGTCAGTTCACTGCCTTCCTCACTGACGACCTTTGGCTGAAGTGTGCCAGCCATGCCAACCGCTTGGCTCAGAAGCTTCACGATGCCTTGGCTGCCATGCCGGATGTTCAGTTCACCCAACCGATGGAAAGCAACCAGCTCTTCTTCATCATGCCGAAGGAAAAGGAAGAAAAGCTTCACGAAAAGTATTACTTCTACTATTGGAACGAAGCCATCGGCGAAATGCGTCTTGTCACTTCGTGGGACACTACCGAAGAAGACGTGGATGGCTTGATAGCGTATCTGAAGTCGCTCTAAGATATAAGGTATGGCAGGACATCCCGTATTCTCCATGAACTTTGCCAAGGTCTATCCGTTGCTGGTGGAGAAGGCCAAACGGAAAGGCCGTACCAAGGCAGAGGTCGATGAAGTCATCAGTTGGCTTACTGGCTATGATGCCGATGGCTTGCAAAGTCAGATAGACAAGGGGGTAGATTTGGCTACCTTCTATGCCGAAGCCCCTTGCATGAATCCCAACCGTGAATTCATCAAAGGAGTGGTGTGTGGTGTTCGGGTGGAGAATGTCGAAGATCCACTGATGAAAACCATTCGTCAGCTCGATAAGTTGGTCGATGAATTGGCGAAGGGAAAGACGATGGAGAAGATTTTAAGACGATAAATAGAGGAAACCATGAAAATAGCTCGATTATTGAAAAGTATTTTGTTGCTGATGTGCCTCAGTATCCTTTCGGTACAAGCGCAACAACTGAAGTTTGGTGAAGACAAGAAGTTCAAGATTGTTCAGTTCACCGATGTACATTGGGTAGCCGATAGCTTGGCATCCGAAGAAGCCGGTGAGCGGATGAACGAAGTGCTCGATGCCGAGAAACCCGACTTGGTGGTTTATACCGGTGATGTCATCTTCGGTCGTCCGGCCGACAAGGGGATGCAACGTGCCTTGGAGC
>JAFTTU010000180.1 GCA_017466635.1 Bacteroides sp. | reverse complement strand
CAATGTATCGAACAACTCCAATGCCACCTTCTTTCCCACGACCTTAATTTCCGGTTGTTCCAATTGAGGAGGAGAAACTACCACCTTTTCCGCTGCTTTCTCCAACTTGATGAATTCATCAAACTCCAACTCTATCTTTTGGTTCTTGACATTCACCGCACGCATACCAGGATTACTTCCCACAAACTTAGGAGGCATTTCATCGTAAGGACCACCGTCAGGTGTTCCCATGCTGGCACACGAATAACCGATGATGACAAGCATCAAAATCAAAGGAAGTCTATGCTTTTTCCAGTTCATTTTCTATTCAAACTTAACATTTCTTCTATATAATCACGCGAATTGCTCAAACGAGGCACCTTGTGCTGACCGCCCAACTTGCCTTTTTCCTTCAACCAGTCGTGGAACAACTTCGGACGAGCCACCACAATCTCCAACGGTTGAAGCGTAATGTCCTTGTATCGCTTGGCCTCGTAGTCCGAATTGATTTCCTGCAAGGTCTTGTCCAGGATTTCGGCAAACTTGTCCAACGAATCGGGCATCACCGCAAATTCTATCAGCCATTGATGGCGACACTTGGCATCAGCATCCATAAAGACCGGAGCCGCTGAGTATTCAGCCACCTGCGCTCCTGTTTCCTTGCAAGCCCGTGCCAATCCCTGTTCAGCATTGTCTACCATCAGCTCTTCACCAAACGCATTGATAAAGTGCTTGGTTCGACCGGTGATGATGAACTTGTAAGGGTCCTTGGAGGTGAACTTCACCGTATCACCAATCATATATCTCCACAAGCCACAGGCAGTACTGATAAGCATGGCATAATTCTTGCCCACTTCCACACCTGTCAATGGCACCACATGCGGATTCGGCGAATCGAACTCATCCATCGGCAAGAATTCGTAGAACACACCATAGTCAATCATCAACATCATGGCAGGATCTGCCGGGTCGTTCTGCAAGCCGAAGAAACCTTCGCTGGCATTGTATGTTTCCATATAATGCATCTTGTCGGTACGGATAAGCTGCTTGTATTGTTCACGATAAGGAGTGAATGCTACCCCACCATGGAAGAAGATTTCGAGGTTTGGCCATACATCCGCCAAATTATCCGTTCCCTTCAGTTCCATGACTCGCTTCAGCACCGCCAACATCCAGGAAGGCACTCCCGAAATATTGGTAATGTCCTTGTCCATGGCCACTCGGGCAATCTTTTCCATCTTTTCTTCGAAATCACTCAAGAGAGCGATTCTCTTTTCCGGTACACGAATCAAGTTCACCAACGGATTGATGTTCTCAATCAAGATGGCCGAAAGGTCACCCACCAGACTGTTCTTCAAATTATAGTTCGGTGCATGGCTTCCTCCCAGAATCAATGTCCGTCCTGAGAATACACGGCTGGCAGGATTCTGTTGCAGATAGAGCGCTACTGCATCCCGTCCGCCGGCATAGTGTACCGTCTGAAGTCCTTCCTTGCTTACCGGAATGAACTTACTCTTATCATTTGTCGTACCCGATGACTTGGCATACCATACCACCTCACCCGGCCACAAGACATTCTTTTCACCATGACGCATACGGTCTACATACTCCTTGATTTCTTCATAAGTCTGCACCGGTACCCTTGCCTGGAAATCCTGATATCCCTTGATGGACCGATAGTCATGTTTCAATCCCCATTCCGTTCCTTCTGCCCGATGCAGCAACTGACGGAGGACCTTATCTTGAATAGCCTCAGCCTGTGTTGCATACTTCGCAATGGCCTTCTGTCGAGGCTTGAAAAATGTTCCAATTAATTTAGTTTCGTTCATCATTACATTCTCCGCTTAATTCCAACGTGCAAAATTAACCTTTTATCTATTAATAGATGGTATATGAATCTTTTTTTTATACTTTTTTCTTATCTTTACGGCGGAAACGAAGAGACCCTTTAAATATCGAAGACTATGAAAATAGGTATTTTGACTTCAGGTGGCGATTGCCCGGGCATCAATGCCACCATCAGAGGCGTTTGTAAAACAGCCATCAACCATTATGGCATGGAAGTCTACGGCATCCATAGCGGATTCCGTGGCTTATTGGACAATGACATCACTCCCCTTACGGATAAAGACCTCACCGGTTTATTGAGTATGGGAGGAACCATCCTTGGAACTTCCCGAGAGAAACCGTTCAAGAAACGTTCTTCTTCATCGCAGAACAAACCTGCCTTGATACTGAAGAACATTCAGGAAATGCAATTGGACTGTATTGTCTGCATCGGTGGAAACGGTACCCAAAAGACGGCTGCCAAGCTGGCTCAGCTGGGAGTCAATATTGTTTCTATTCCTAAGACCATCGACAATGACGTATGGGGAACCGATACTTCCTTTGGTTTCGATACCGCTGTAACCATTGCGACCGAAGCCATTGACCGACTGCATTCTACCGCCAGTTCCCACCAACGCGTCATCGTGATTGAAGTGATGGGACACAAAGCCGGCTGGATTGCACTCCATTCGGGCATGGCAGGAGGAGGCGATATCATCCTGATTCCTGAACTGGAATACAACATACGCAACATCGGAAACACCATCATCGAACGGTTGAAGCGAGGAAAGACTTATTCGATTGTCGTTGTGGCTGAAGGTATCAAGACCGCCGACGGCAAGAAAGCCGCCGAATACATCGCCCAGGAAATAGAATATGAAACCGGATTCGAAACCCGCGAAACCGTTCTAGGCTACATTCAACGCGGTGGAGCTCCAACTGCCTTCGACCGCAACTTGGCTACCCGCATGGGAGGTTATGCTACCGAAATGATAGCTACCGGACAGTTTGGTAGAATGGTGGCATTGCAAGGAGAAAAAATCGGTTCCATCCCATTGGAAGAAGTGGCAGGCAAGTTGAAGCTGGTCAACGAAGACCATGACTTGATAGTACAAGGAAAACGGATGGGAATCTGTTTCGGTTAATAATATTTAGGCACGGATTACACGGATTTCACGGATATAGTTATAAAACCGGGATAATGCGTGTAATCTGTGCCTAAACAATTATCTCATTTCAGAATAAGCAGCCTCTTCTGCTTCACAAATGATTTTTTCCCAATCATCCGAAGAACGACGAACCTCTTCTTCATGGATGAAACTTGCCTGAAGGGTAGTCTCTACCACAACGGCCTCTGTTTTCGGTTCTTCGCGCAAAGCCTTTGCCGCCAAGATGCTTTCCAGGAAAGCCGAATCCTTCTTGATACGGTTCAACGTTTCATGAGCTGCTATCTGTTGCGATTCTTTCTTGGAATAACCTTTGCCCTTGCAGGCATGCATTCCTTCCAACAGAACTTCCGTCTCGAAGATTGGACTATTGAATTCATCTACCGACTGATGAATCAGTTCGAAAGACAACTCAATCTTGTTCTTCTGCGACCATTCGATGAGCTTCGACTTGAAATTCACCTCCTTACGGGATATCCTGTTCAAGTCAATGTACTGGCCAATGATGCGATGCTCCATGAAATACTGGCAATAGGCATAGCCTCTATCCAAATAAATGGCACCCACCAATGCCTCGAAAGCATTGCCCCCCATGTAACTGTTATGAGAAGACTGGCGTGTATTGAATTTGACCAGTTTGGTCAAGCCTATCTTTTCGGCAACAAAGTTCAGCGATTCGCGCGATACAATCTTGGAGCGGGTGTTGGTCAAGAAACCTTCTCGTTTTCCTTCAAACTTGCGATAAACGATGTCACCAACTACGGCATCCAGGATAGCATCCCCCAAGAACTCCAGTCGCTCGTTGTTAATCAGACGGCCCTGACCCGACTTGATGGAAGAGGATTTATGAAGCAAAGCCTGCTCATACACATGAATGTCATGAGGATAAAATCCCAACATTCTGTAAAAACAAAGATAAGACTCCTTCTCCTTACGGAAAAGAAGCCTTACACTATCTATCAAATTGCTAAACGTCTTATTCAGCATATTTCTTCAAGATTACACAAGCATTATGTCCACCGAAACCGAATGTATTGCTCAAGGCAGCACGTACTTCGCGCTTCTGAGCCTTACCGAATGTGAAGTTGAGGTTATAGTCGATGTTTTCATCGTTGTCACCTTCTTCGTGGTTGATAGTCGGAGGAACAATGTCGTTCTTCACGGCCAATGTAGCCACCAATGCTTCGACAGCACCTGCTGCACCGAGCAAGTGACCGGTCATGGACTTGGTAGAACTGATGTTCAACTTATACGCATGTTCGCCGAACACATCCTTGATAGCCTTTGCTTCAGAGATGTCACCTACCGGAGTAGATGTACCGTGAACATTGATATAGTCGATATCTTCCGGTTGCAACTCCGCATCTTCCAATGCATTCTGCATCACCAACTTAGCGCCCAAACCTTCCGGATGAGAAGCTGTCAAGTGATGAGCATCGGCAGACAAGCCTGCACCTGCCAATTCAGCATAAATCTTGGCACCACGAGCCTTTGCATGTTCCAATTCTTCCAAAATCAAGCAACCTGCACCTTCGGCCATAATGAAACCGTCACGGCTCGCACTGAACGGACGGGACGCACGGGTCGGATCATCGTTGCGAGTAGACAATGCATGCATCGCATTGAAACCACCGACTCCACCAGGAGAGATGGCAGCTTCGGCACCACCTGCCACAATGACATTCGCCTTACCCAAACGGATGTAGTTGAATGCATCGGCAATGGCATTCGATGAAGAAGCACATGCAGAAGTAGTAGTGAAGTTAGGACCATGAAAACCATACATGATGGAGATATGACCGGACGCAATGTCAGCAATCATCTTCGGAATAAAGAACGGATTGAACTTAGGACCGATTGTATCCTTGATACCCGCATAAGCAATCATTTCTTCTTCGAAAGTACGGATACCACCGATACCCACACCGAAGATGACACCAATCTTGTTCTTGTCTACCTTTTCAAGATCCATAGCCGAATCTTCAATCGCTTCCTTCGCTGCAACGATGGCATATTGGGTGTACAAATCCATCTTGCGGACTTCCTTGCGGTCAAAGTGTTCATTCGGATTGAAGTTCTTTACTTCACATGCAAATTGAGTCTTGAACTTGGATGCATCAAAATGAGTAATAGGTCCTGCTCCGCTTACTCCGTTCACAAGGTTTTCCCAAGTTTCGGCAACATTGTTGCCAACGGGAGTAAGAGCACCAAGACCTGTTACTACTACTCTCTTTAATTCCATTTAATATAAAAGGGAGATAAATTATTTGTTAGCTTCGATGTAAGCAACTGCATCACCTACAGAACCAATCTTTTCTGCTTGATCGTCTGGAATAGAGATACCGAATTCCTTTTCGAATTCCATAATCAACTCTACAGTATCCAATGAGTCAGCACCAAGGTCGTTAGTGAAGCTAGCTTCCATTGTAACTTCTGATTCTTCTACACCCAACTTATCTACGATAATAGCTTTTACTCTTTCTTGAATTTCAGACATAACTTT
>JAFTTU010000179.1 GCA_017466635.1 Bacteroides sp. | reverse complement strand
GGCAATGCTTCCTTGTACTAAAGGATACTGAAAGAGTTGGAAGAAGACTGAGTCTGTCACGATGGTTCGAGTGAAGAACCGTTGACCTTCCTTGATGACAAAGTCTTTTTCCAACGGATGGAATGAAGTGGACTTGTCGATTTGTCTCGGGTCTATCTGAACCTTGTCATATTGTATGTCGGATATTCCGCTCATGCCTCGGTTGCCTTCCATGGTAACAACGGTAGCATAGACTTGTTCTCTGTCCACACAATGCGTATCCACCGTCAGTTCCCGGTGGATGTATCGCATCAAGATGATACAACACGCTAAGCTGAATGCCAAGCCTAACAAATTAATAATCGTGTATGCCTTGCTTCGGCTGAGGAAGCGGATGGCGTATATCAATGTTTTCATGTTTCTTTTCTTTAAAGCTTATTCCTTCTTGATAATTTGGGCTGGATTGATTTGTGTAATCCGATAGATACGGAATCCTACCGTCAGTGCCACGATGAGGGTAATGCAGAGGAATACACAGGCATAGAATCCGAAGTCCATATCGATGAAGATGGTGTACATCTGACTGAATTCCTTACCCAATGCCGACACGATAGGGATAGCCAAAACAAAAGTTACGATCAGCAAGAGGGCATACAGACGGGCGAATAGCAGTATGATGTCTTTCATGCTAGCGCCGTTTATCTTGCGGATGGCCACTTCCTTCTGACGGTTCTCGGTGTCGAGGGTAATGGCTGCGTAGATACCGAGCAAGACGATGGTAAGCGTTACGATGGCCAAGAAGCCGATAAGACCTCTCAATTCGAATTCCATGGATTGGCATTGGCGGATGTCGTCCCACATGGTTTGAATTTTGACTTCTACGCTTTCCGGTAAACGGTTGCGGAGTATCTTTTCGATGGCTTCGCCTACTTTTTTCTTTTGTCCTGGTTCGCACTTTACATAGCAATGGAAGAGCATTTCGTTGATGTCGAACGGATAGTAGATATAGTTGGTAGGGTCGTAATCAGAGGATACGCTTCTTTGGCTTACACTATCCGAAAGGGGTGAGCAGACACCGGTCACGGTATAACCCTTTTGGAACCAATCATAAAAGACTTGTCCTAAGACTTCCTTGCCGAAATTCTTTTCAAACGTGTTGCTGACCACAATTTCGTTAGCAGTATGAAGAGCGACACCGGCTTGCATCGGCATGTTCATGAACTCGAAGAAGTTGGGGGCTACGTATGCCATGCAGACCATTATGTTGCTTTCTCGTGTTCTTTCAGGGTTAGAGAAGATGCTGCTCATGGTAGTACCGTCGGTATAGGCTTCGACGGCAGGAAGGATTTCTTTTACTCCTGGGATGTTTTCAAACTCAGTTACAAGGCTCTTACGTTCATCATTGGTCATAAAAGTATATTCCCTCATCGAGATACTGAAGATGTTTTCTTTTTCTTCGATGGTCAAGGTGTTGAGGATGGCATTACCCGTCTTCTGGGATTGCAGATAAAGTGCAATCGTTGATGAGAAGAATATCCAACAGATGAAAAGCTGGATACCCAACAGAACATTGCGCACCCGGTGCTTGCCATATACTCCGCCACCACCGAACAAACCTTTCAAGATAGTGATGCGCTTTACTCGCCACACTACAAAGGCAGCAGCCAGCATACAGCACACCCAAAGTCCTAACAGGTAAGTGCCTGCCTGCTTCATCAGTGTAGGACGGTCGATGTCGAGGGCAAAGAATTGCAAATCAAAGGACAAGAATGGGGTGAGCAGTTCCATCATTATCATGGTGAACAGTCCCGAAAAAAGGAGTGCCAAGGTAGCTTGTATCAGCAGCATCGTCCAAAGTTGATGGCTCTTAGCCCCATTCACTTGGCGGAGGCTGTATTCGCGGATACGGGTCACGAACGAGCCGGTGAGGAAATGGAAGAAGTTCAGCATACCTACCAATAGAATCAGAATGCCGGTCACTAAAGTCGTGATGGCAAAGTAGGGAGCAGACGAGTCTTTCCAGAAAAGCTCGTCAAAGGTATGTACTTCGAGGTATTGGTCTCTTCCGAAAAAGTTGTATTCTTGTTTCAGGGCGTTGGTCTTTTGAATAAAGTTTTCTACGGATACTCCTTCTTTCAGTAGGGCATAGGTACTTCCGCTTGCTATGCTGTGTTTCATCCGGCTATTGATAAGTCCTTCGCTATCGTTCAGTACCCAGGCATCAATCTTTCTCAAGAAGCAGAGACTAGTATTCTCAGGTATGTCTTCTACCACTGCTTGGATAGTGTAGGCAATGCCTCCCTCACGTGGAGTTGTTTCGGGTGATGTTCCTAACTTTCGAGTGAGGAACATGGATTTGCCGATGGCGTTTTCTGCTTTCCCGAAGATGCGTTTAGCGGTACTTTCTGCCAGGATAACAGAGTTGGGTGCATGGCTAGCTTGTTCCCAAGAGCCGACAATTACTTTTGGAGTGAAGGCTTGGAAGTACGCAGGTTCCGTTTCCATGAAACTCAAGGTGTAGGGGAGCAGTTTGTCGGGCTTCACTTCGATGTTGTACGGACGGTTTTCTACATGGTTGGTGTAGATGTAGCTTTCCACATCGGGCAAAGAGAGCTTGGCCAGTTCTTGTCCGAAGTCGCAGAAGGTATAAGCATATCCTTTCCCGTCTTCTTTATTGACGGTAGTCATCTGTACCAGTCGGTTGCGGTTTTCAAAACATGAGTTGGTACTATAAATGTATCGGGTGCAATATAGGCAGACACTGAAACATAATAATGCGACGGATAGTCCCAGAATCGAAATCAGATTCTGGGTCTTGTATTTCCAAATGTTGCGTACGGCTATGATGATGTCGTGAATAAACATAGTTTTTTTATTATTATTGTTTTTTTAGTTATGTCATTCTGAACGAAGTGAAGAATCTCGGTTACATAAAGTAGGTGTTTTCGAGATCCTTCGCTTTGCTCAGGATGACACGAGGGTGTTATTTCAAAATCAATTCTTCTGCCTCTCCAAAGTTATCATATCCGGTGACAATCACCAAATCTCCGCCTTGCAAACCTTCGGTCACTTCGTATTGTTGCGGATTCTGTCGGCCGATGGTGAGCGGTACACGGATGGCTTTATCACCATTCACCTTGTATATCCATTGTCCGCCGGTGGCTTGATAGAAGTTGCCACGAGGCATCACAAGGGCATCTTCCGGTTGT
>JAFTTU010000004.1 GCA_017466635.1 Bacteroides sp. | reverse complement strand
TTCCTTATTTTATTATTCTACAATAGCGAGAACGTCGCTCTGACGCATCATCAAATACTTCTTGCCTTCGAATTCCAATTCAGTACCGGCATACTTGCCATACAATACGGTGTCGCCTACCTTCAGAATCATTTCTTCATCCTTGGTACCGTTACCTGTTGCCACTACTTCACCCTTCAAAGGTTTTTCTTTTGCTGTATCCGGGATGATGATACCGCCAATTGTCTTTTCTTCGGCTGGTGCTGGAAGAATCAGCACTCTATCTGCCAATGGTTTAATATTCATAGTTCCTTATTTTTTGTTTTATTATTAATATCTTCAGTCAATGTATAGCACTTAGGTTATAGCGAAAAGTGTGCCAAAACCCCATTTATGCCTTTTTGTCAGTTTCGGGTGACAAAGATAGTGAATTCTTGCGATATTCAATGCCTTTTTCTGCCGCAATGGTCATTGGAGGCTCTCCGATGCGATAAGGCTTCGGCTGATAGTTGAGAAGCATAATCTTATGTAAAGTATAGAGCAAGCCTTGCAGATTCTCCTCCCTCACCTTGGGCTTGAGCTGACATTCCCAAAACTGAATGACGTGCCACCCCATGTCGCGAAGCTTGATGCGTCGGTCCAAGTCCCTTTCCTTGTTCCTTTCTATCTTTGCTTTCCAGAAGTCGGTATTGGTTTTCGGCAAGACATAATACCGGCATCCTTCGTGACCATGCCAGAAGCATCCGTTCACGAAGATGCAAGTCCGATACTTCTTCAAAACAATATCAGGAGTACCTGGCAACCGTTTCACATTGATACGGAAACGGAAGCCGTGCGCGAAAAGGAATTTCCGAACGATTACTTCCGGCTTGGTGTTCTTGCTCTTGATGCTTGCCATGCACCGATGCCGTTGTTCGGGAGTCATTTTGTCTGCCATGATACAAAAGTACAAGAAAACCCTCGTTTTCCAAAAAAGTCATAACTTTTTCGGAATCGAATCCAAAAACATCCTGACTTTTTCGGAATCAAACAGAATGCTCGTTGATGTAAAGCTGCAACTCCTGCTTGTAACTATCGGATATCGGGATGTATTCCCTATTGAAAACAATCCTTCCCCGATCTATCACTTTTATTTTGCTTTTTTGCACGATAAAAGAACGATGCACACGAATAAAACGATTGGAAGGTAGATTTTCCTCCATCACCTTCATGCTTAACAAAGAAATGACGGCCTTCTGCTCTCCTTCCAGATGTATTTTGACATAATCCTTCAGTCCTTCTACATACAAGATTTTATCCAAATCAATTTGCAAAAGTTTGTAATCGCTCTTTACATAAATACATTTTCGGTCCATGGCTATGGATTCTGCCGACACTTTACTCCCCAACTTCATTTCAAACCAATGGATGGCCTTGTTGACAGACTGCATAAAATCCATGTAACTGATAGGTTTCAACAGATAATCCAAAGCATTCACTTTATAACTATCCAAGGCATATTGTTCGAATGCCGTAGTAAAAACAATACGTGTCTCCGCATTCACTAATTTGGAAAAATCCAAGCCATTCAAACCAGGCATCTGTATATCCAAGAACATCAGATGTACGGTCTCTTGACTAGACATCCCTTTCATCGCCTGTATCGCATTGGAATACACGCCCTTTAAATTCAAGAAGGGAGTCTTTTCCACATAGCTTCGGATAAGTTCCTGTGCCAAAGGCTCATCGTCTATAATCACACAATTCAAGTTCATAATTCAGAGGTTTGTATAGTTAGTGTAGATATGTACATTTTGTTATCATTACTTGTTCCTTTCTCCCATTCATAACGCCCCGGATAGGCTAAATCCAAACGCCGACGTACCTGCATCAAACCAATTCCATTTCCACTCTTATCGTTCCCATTCTTCGGGAAATTGCTGTTCAATATTTCACAAGTCACCCGTCCATCGGAATGTCCAGAAATGGAGATACTGATGAAACTTTCTTCGGTTGGACTAACACCATGCTTGAAAGCATTTTCTATCAACGAAATAAAGATCAATGGAGAGATCAAGATGGGCTCTTTTCCTGCATCCAGATGTACACTGACCTTTACGGATTCCGACAAGCGAATACGCATGAGCGAAATGTAATTGTTGATAAAGTCCAGCTCCTTCGCCAATGAAACTTTACTCGACTGATTGTCATAGAGCACATACCGTAACATCTTGCTCAATTCCTGAACCGCTTCCTGTGCCCGATGCCCGTCAATCGCAATCAATGAATAAATATTGTTCAATGTATTGAGCAAAAAATGAGGGCGCAGTTGGTTCTTCAGATTCTTTAGTTCCGCTTCGGTTTTCTCACGTTCAGCCTCAACGAGCCGTTCCTCCATATATCGCCAACGAAGACTTACCCGGATTGCCGTACTCAGCCCCACCACGAATGCCATCATTACCAACTGACGTCCCAAAAACATCCACCTATGGGGCGGTGGAGGACCTGGCATGAAACCGGGTACAAATTCCGGATGGGGAGGATTCAGAAACAGAACATGAACATAATGGATACCTAATGTTATCAAGATAATAAGTACAGCATTGACCAACAAGAACTTCACCCCATTGTTACGGAACAAAAACTTTGGAACCAGACACAAGTAATTGATATAGAACATCACAAAACAACACAACGGAACGATGCTGCCTCGCCAATATCGTGCCCAGTCCACCTTGTTCCCCCACTCCGTGAGCATAATGGGGAAAATGAATATCAGGAGCCAACTGATAGTATGTATCGTTATCTCCAATCTCTTTTGTTTGAACGACAATCTTTTCATCATGACAAATATACGAATTTACTCATAACGAATAGCCTCAATCGGGTCTAAATCCGCCGCTTTTTTAGCGGGATACCAACCGAAAAAGACTCCAGTAACGGTACATACCGCAAACGACAGCAATACACTCCATGGCTGGACATACACCGGCCAACCTGCCAGTATCTTAATAAGCCAACTGGCACCACATCCCACGAACACTCCGATCAGCCCTCCCGTGATACTGATAAGGATGGCCTCGATGAGAAACTGCGACAGGATATCGATACCACGTGCTCCTACCGACATACGCAAGCCGATTTCGCGAGTACGTTCAGTAACGGATACGTACATGATGTTCATGATGCCGATGCCACCCACCACCAAAGATATGCCTGCAATGCAAGCCAGTAGGGTGGTCATCAAATCAGTAGTAGTGTTCAACATCGAACTCAATTCCTGCTGCGTGCGGATATTGAAGTCATCATCGTCCGCATCCTTCAACTTATGTTCACGGCGAAGGATGGCAGCAATTTCATCTACAGCTTCCTCGGTCATATCCTCGGTCAAGGCAGAAGCATAGACGCCACTCAGGTAGGTTTGTGCGAGCAAGCGTTTCATGACCGTGCTATATGGAGCCAACACCACATCATCCTGGTCCTGTCCCATCGAGTTATATCCTTTCGACTCCAATACACCCACCACACGGAAAGGAATCTGGTTGCATCGGATGACCTTGCCAATAGGGTCTGTCCCGTCGGGGAAGAGATTGTCCACAATGGTCTTTCCGATAACACACACCTTGGCAGAAGTACGGATATCATTCTCGGTGAACATCTCGCCTTCCTCCACCTTCAACTGGCGGATGGTAAGATAGTCGATACTCACTCCGCTGACAGACGAAGGATAGTTGTTCGACCCGGCAATGAGTTGTCCCGACGAAGACACATTCGGGCTGATTCCCGAAAGATAGGTACATTCCTTACGAAGCGTCTCGTAGTTTTCCAGTTTCAGCGTCTGCATGGCGGATGGATCCTGACGGACACCGCCCCGCATATCACCACCCGGATGAATCATTATCATATTGGAACCCATCTCGGATATCTGTTGCCGGATGCTCATCTTCGACCCTTGACCGATGGCAAGCATTGCAATGACTGATGCCACACCGATAATGATACCCAGCATGGTAAGGAAAGCACGAAGCTTGTTGTTGGCCAATGCACGCATGGCTATTTTCAATAAATTCGTTCCATTCATAATCTTCTGTTTTTGTTATCAGTCCTCATCGTTCTTGGGCAGTTCGTCCAACGCTTTCTTTGCAGAAAGGATATTCGTGTTCACAACATCTTCTATCACCTTCCCGTCGCGCAAGCGGATGTTCCGGCTACTGTATTGGGCAATCTCCGGATTGTGCGTCACGAAGATGATGGTACGTCCTTCGGCATGGAGTTTCTGGAAAAGCACCAGAATCTCAAACGAAGTACGGGTATCCAAGTTACCTGTCGCCTCATCGGCCAGGATTACGGCAGGATTGTTCACCAAAGCACGGGCAATGGCCACACGTTGCATCTGTCCGCCCGACATTTGGTTGGATTTATGCTCCAAACGGTCACCCAATCCCACGGCTATCAGTGAGTCAACCGCCCGTTTTCTACGCTCCGAAGCCGATACGGCCGCATTGTACATCAAAGGAAGCTCCACATTCTCCACCGCTGTAGTCTTGGGCAGGAGATTGTAATTCTGGAATACAAAACCAATCTTGCGGTTACGCAATACGGCACGCTTCGACTTGCTCATCGTCCGTACGGATACTCCATCGAGAAAGTATTCACCGCTTGTGGGAGTATCCAAACATCCCAATGTATTCAATAGTGTGGATTTTCCCGACCCGGATGTTCCCATGATGGTCACGAACTCACCCTCGTGGATGGTGAAGGTCACCCCCCGAAGGGCATGAACCGTTTCTTCACCCACGATGAAATCTCGCCTGATATGTTGAAGTTCTATAATCTTTTTCATACATCAATCCCTTTCCGGTTACTTCTTCTTGTTGCTTCCCGGAGGTCCCGGCATAAACGGACTTCTCCCGCCTTCCGCTTCCGGCAAGGCACCCATATCGGGCATACCTACATCTACTTTGGTTTCGGTTACAACCCTGACACCTTCCGTCAATCCTTCGAGTATTTCCGTCTGACTTCCGTCGCTAATTCCCGTCTTCACGGCATGTGCCTTGAACGTCTTTCCTTCCAACGTCCATACCTTGTCTTTTCCCGGACAATCCACAATCTCATATCCCTTTGCCAAAGACGGATTCGGGGTGAAACGGAGTGCCTTGTTGGGAACGGTCAATACACCTTCTTTATAAAGAGTATAGATGGTGGCATTGGCGGTAAGACGTGGTTTCAACTTCAAGTCGGGATTCTCGGCAGTAATCACCACTTCGTAGGTCACGACCGTACTGCTGGCGGTAGATGAAGAACTGCTGTTGGTGCTTCCCAAACGGACTTGCTTCACCCATCCTTCAAAGGTATCGTCCGGATAGGCATCAACCGAGAAACTGACACGTGCACCGTCCTTTACACCGGCAATGTCGGCCTCATCCACATCGGCCACGACCTGCATCTTCGTGAGGTCTGCCGCTATGGTAAAGAGTGTCGGAGTCTCGAATCCTGATGCCACGGTCTGGCCTTCTTCCACATCACGGCTGGTCACCACCCCGTCGATAGGCGATGTGATGGTAGCATACGACAAGTTGCGTTGCGCCTTGGCCAGTGCCGCCTTGCTTTGCTCGAAGGTGCTTTGCGAGCGTTGGTAATTATAGACCGTCTGGTCATAATCCGCTTCACTGATAAGTTGCTTCTCGTACAGAAGCTTGTTGCGTTCATAGAGTTTCTTCTGATAGTCATACTCCGCCTTGTTGCCATTGTAGGTAGCCTTAGCCGACTGAAGTTCACTGGTCAAAGTCACCTTATCCATTTCGGCTATCAACTGTCCCTTGGTCACGATGGAGTTGTAATCCACATAAATCTTGTCGATGATGCCCGATACCTGCGTTCCTACTTCGACTTCCGTCACCGGCTCGATGGTACCGGTAGCGGTAACGGAATTGCTGATGACACCTCTCTTCACCACATCGGTTTCAAAACTGATTTCATGTTTAGCTTTCGAGCCACCGAACATCCATACAAGTACCAGCACCACGACAATGACACCTGCGGACAAATAGATTTTCTTTTTCTTTTCCATATATAATGTTTCTTTATGTTTTACAGATTAATAGGTTGGCCGGCATAGAAATTCAGCAAGGTACGGTCCAATATCGCCATGTACTTGGCTTGCAAGCGTTGCTGTTGTGCATTGAGCAGATTGTTCTTTTCGGTCAATAACTCGATGATGTTCTTCATACCGAGATTGAACTGTTCGTTCACCAGTTCAAAACTCACTTGACTACTTTTCAGATTACTGTCCGATACCAAGTATTCCTGTTGGGCATTGCTGGCATTATGCCACAGTGTCTCGATAGTTTGATAAAGCTCCTTCTCTTTGTTCAGAAGTTCCAACTGGCTACTATTCAACTGGAGGCGTGCCTTCTCTACCGCACTCTTGTTCTGACGGTTGTCGAAGATGGGAACACTCAGGTTCAAGCCTATCATGTTGTTCCATCCGTACTTCATCTGGCTTCCCCATCTCTTGTCGCTGGCACTATTGGTATTGCTTCCGGAGGATACACTCAGGCTGAGGGTTGGATAATACCCTGCCTTGGCTATGGACACCTGGTATTGCGAACTCTCGACATTGAGTCTTTCCCGCTGGATTTCGGGACGACCCGACAAGGCTTGCTGATAGACGTCGGCCTGTTCGGGAAGAGGCGAAAGGACACTCTCATCTGCCAATGCGGGTAATACCAAGTTCATTTCTTCCGTACCATCCAGTTGCAGAAGTTGCTTGAGTTGCAATTTGTATTCACGAAGCGTATTTTCTGCCATGACCAACTGATAGCGGTCCGTGCTTACCTGCGCTTCGAGTTGTGCCAAATCCACTTTCGAGATACTTCCTGCACGTAGCATTTCCTGTCCACGTTCGTAGTTCTTACGGCTCACTTCGCACGTGTTTCTGTTGACATCCACCGATTCGTTGGAATAGAGAATCTGCACGAACAGTTGTACAATCTGTTCCTGGAGGGAGTTTTCCGTTTCCTCCACGCTCAATGCAGCTTGTTCCTTTCCTATCTTGCGTTGCTTCAAGGTATTCCGTTTCTTGCTCCCATCCCAGATTGTCCATTGGGCATTCAAGCCGTAGTTCCCACTATAAGTTGTCTTCCGGTCGCTGCTAATGATTTCCGTACCGCTCACCGTATTGCTGTTCTCCTGATACGGGCGGTTGGTCACGTTGTGCCCCATGCTGAACGAGAGACTCGGGAAGAGTGACGCACGGGCACTTTTTACATCCACTTCGCTTTCCTCCAAAGCAATGCGGTTCTGTTG
>JAFTTU010000178.1 GCA_017466635.1 Bacteroides sp. | reverse complement strand
CACAATTATGTGACCAGTTTATGATAATAAGGAATTACGCTAAAGATACAATAGGACTGTTTACCCGAATTATCGGGAAAATCGGTGCTTTTACAATCTTACAATATGTAAACAAATTAAACAACAGACCCATTGGTGAAAGTAAATATGCAATGAATTAATTCCACCAACGGGTATAATATATACATGAATAGACATATTATACATAATCCTTATATTATAGATTAATATATTATATAGAAAGTAGTGTCACAGGTCGACAAACCTGTCACAGATCGTATTATTTGTCAAGTTATACCAAACACATTGCACTCATTACACCAAGCACCTAATAACCTATAAATCAGTAGTGTTTTGGTGTAATGAATGCAATGGGAATTACACCTTCATTACACCAAATGACTATTGATTGTCAACATATTAGGGCATTGATGCAATTGGTGCAATATGTTCGTGATACTTTATAATTTATCAAAACAAACTAAACGTAATACTATGGAAATAGTAATAATTTTCAATGAACTGTTTTGATGCTTAATCGGTTTGTATTATCTTCGAATTGGTAATGATGCTAATGGAAAAAGAAGGCATGGATATGAAGTCTGCCTTAAATTGATTTTACAATTCTGACACATACAACAAACTCTCAAAACCTGAATCGGGTTTGTTTTTTCAGAGCGAAGGATATGTATATGCATTGCTTCATAAAGAAATTACAACTGGAACATTAGATTGAATACCCCAATCACCCATAAAAAAGGGATGTCAACCAGCATACCTTCCCTTTTATCTTAATATAAAAAATCACTCCATCTTCACCCCTTCCACCATCGGAAAATGCATCCCATGCATCGTTAAACCTTCTTTCTTCACAAGCTCCAGGATAGCTTTGCGCGAAGCAATGGCTTGCTCCTTGTTCATGTCGTAACGGGCACAATATTCGGGATGTTCCAACTGGAGGGCTACACCGTGCATGATGTCACCTGCTATCAGTTTGTCGTCCGTGCGATAGAGGGTGTGACCAGGGGTGTGACCGTATGCTGCAATGGCTTCTATGCCACATGGCAGTGCATCGCCGATGGAGAACTTCACGAGGTTTTCCCCATAGGCTGCTATCATCACCTGTACATTCTTCGGGGTACTTTCGGGAGTCTTTTTCCAGGCATCGAGTTCTACCGACGGGATGTAGAGCTTGGCTTGCGGGAAGACTGGCTGACCGTCCTTCAACAAACCACCGATGTGGTCGCCATGCAAGTGGGTGATGAATATCGCATCGATGTCGGTCGGTGCATAACCCAACTCCTTCAGGCGGGGGAGCATCCGGGAATCTTCATTGCCATTGCCGGCATCGAAGAGCAACTGTTGTCCGTCCTTCTCCAGCAGCATCACGGAGACCGACGATGGAATGCCATCGGCTATGTTGAGCGAGGCTACGAGTTCGTCGGGCACTTCTCCGAAGAGCGCCAATGGCATGGTGCGAGGTGCCGGATTGTCGAATATCACGTGGAGTTTCGTTTCGGTAGTGGACTTTCCGCCACAAGAGGTCAGTACACTTATCAGTGCCACCAACCATAGAATGGTTTGTTTCTTCATAGCAATATGTATATTTTCTTTAATCGCAAAGATAGTTTTTTCTATTCAATTCAGCAATATCTAGATGGGATTAATACGTAAGTAGTCTCGTGATGCTTCATGACTAGTCTCGATGGCTTGTGAGAGTAGTCAGACAGTGCATCGAGACTACTCACACATGGGAGTGCTGGAGGGATTTATAAAAAAGAAGTGGATGCGTATTTTTACACACCCACTTTCTGTTTCTATTTCAGAAGAATCTTTAGTCTTCCATCAACTTGCGATAGCGTACACGCTTCGGTTCTTCATTGCCGAGACGCTTCATCTTGTTTTCTTCGTATTCAGAGTAAGAACCCTGGAAGAAGAACACTTCGCTATTGCCTTCGAAGGCAAGGATATGTGTACAGATACGGTCGAGGAACCAACGGTCGTGGCTGATGACTACCGCACAACCGGCAAAGCTTTCGAGACCTTCTTCCAATGCACGGAGTGTATTCACGTCGATATCATTGGTCGGTTCGTCGAGGAGGAGTACGTTGCCTTCTTCCTTCAATGCCATCGCCAAGTGCAAGCGGTTACGTTCACCACCCGAGAGCACACCACAAAGCTTTTCCTGGTCGGCACCCGAGAAGTTGAAACGGCTCAAGTAAGCACGGGCATTCACATCACGGCCACCCATACGGATAAGGTCGTTGCCACCACTCACTACCTGATAGACACTCTTGTTCGGGTCAATGTCCTTGTGCTGCTGGTCCACGTAAGCGAGCTTCACGGTTTCACCTACTTCGAAGTTACCCTTGTCCACACTTTCCAAGCCCATGATGAGACGGAAGAGTGTAGTCTTACCTGCACCGTTAGGACCAATCACACCGACAATACCGTTAGGAGGAAGCATGAAGTTGAGGTTGTCGAACAACAACTTGTCGCCGTATGCCTTCTGTACACCGATGGCTTCGATGACCTTGTTACCCAAGCGAGGACCGTTCGGAATGAAGATTTCGAGCTTTTCTTCCTTTTCCTTCACGTCTTCGTTGAGGAGCTTGTCGTAAGAGTTCAAACGAGCCTTACCCTTCGCCTGACGAGCCTTCGGAGCCATGCGTACCCATTCCAATTCGCGTTCAAGGGTCTTGCGACGCTTGCTGGCGGTCTTTTCTTCCATTTCCATGCGCTTGGTCTTCTGTTCGAGCCAGCTGGAGTAATTGCCCTTCCAAGGAATACCTTCGCCACGGTCGAGTTCAAGAATCCATCCGGCAATGTTGTCGAGGAAGTAACGGTCGTGGGTGATACAAATAACGGTACCTTCGTATTGTTGCAAGTGTTGTTCCAACCAGTCGATGGATTCCGCATCGAGGTGGTTGGTCGGTTCGTCGAGAAGCAATACATCCGGCTTCTGGAGCAAGAGACGGCACAACGCCACACGACGGCGTTCACCACCCGAAAGCACCTTCACCGGCTGGTCTTCTGCCGGACAACGGAGGGCATCCATCGCACGTTCGAGCTTGCTGTCGAGGTTCCATGCATCGGTTGCATCGATGATGTCCTGCAATTCAGCCTGACGGGCAAAGAGGGCATCCATCTTGTCCGGATCTTCATAATATTCCGGAAGACCGAACTTATTGTTGATTTCTTCGTATTCGTTCAAGGCATCTACAATCGGTTGTACGCCTTCCATGACCACTTCCTTCACGGTCTTGGTGTCGTCCAACTGAGGTTCCTGTGCCAAATATCCTACCGAGTAACCCGGAGAGAATACCACTTCGCCTTGATAGCTCTTGTCGAGACCGGCGATAATCTTCAGCAATGTTGACTTACCTGAACCGTTCAAACCGATGATACCAATCTTGGCACCATAGAAGAAAGACAGGTAGATGTTCTTCAATACTTGCTTATTCGCTTGGAAGGCTTTGCTGACGCCTACCATTGAAAAGATAATTTTTTTATCGTCTACTGTGGCCAT
>JAFTTU010000094.1 GCA_017466635.1 Bacteroides sp. | reverse complement strand
TGGTGACTACACTCGGTATGTAAATCCGTTGATGGGTACACAATCAAGCTTCGAACTTTCGACCGGTAATACTTATCCGGCGATTGCGATGCCTTGGGGGATGAACTTCTGGACTCCTCGTACCAACAAAATCGGTGACGGTTGGCAGTACACTTATACCGCCAATAAAATCTATGGTTTCGAACAGACTCACCAACCGAGTCCATGGATTAATGACTATGGTCAGTTCTCATTGATGCCGGTAACTGGCGAAGTGGAAATGGACGAAAAGAAGCGTGCTAGCTGGTTCTCTCACAAGGGTGAAGTAGCATTGCCACATTATTATAAGGTATATTTGGCTGAATACGATGTGGTAACTGAAATGGCTCCGACAGAACGTGCTTCCATGTTCCGTTTCACTTTCCCGGATGCTGATTCGTATGTAGTGGTAGATGCATACGACCGCGGTTCTTCCATCAAGGTGATTCCGGAAGAAAACAAGATTATCGGTTATACTACCCGTAACAGCGGTGGTGTTCCTGAAAACTTCAAGAACTACTTCGTAGTGGTATTCGACAAGCCATTCACTTACAAGGCTACTTTCTCGAACGATGTGAAGCCGGCCAAGCCGGATGCAACCGTTCCTGTAACCTTGAAGGAAGGTCAGTTGGAACAGACCAACTTCCACACAGGTGCCGTTATTGGTTTCAAGACCCAAAAGGGTGAAAAGGTTCATGCTCGTGTAGCTTCTTCTTTCATCAGCCCTGAACAAGCTGAATTGAACTTGAAGGAATTGGGTAACGATACATTTGATACTGTAGTAGAAAAGGGTAAGGCTAAGTGGAACGAAGTATTGGGTAAGGCTGATGTACAAGGTGGTACACTCGACCAATACCGTATGTTCTATTCTTGCTTGTACCGTTCGTTGTTGTTCCCACGCATGTTCTGGGAAGTGAATGCAGAAGGTCAGCCGGTTCACTACAGCCCGTACAATGGCGAAGTATTGCCGGGTTACATGTACACCGATACCGGTTTCTGGGATACATTCCGTTGCTTGTTCCCATTGTTGAACCTCATGTATCCGTCTGAAAACTTGAAGATGCAGGAAGGTTTGATCAATACTTATAAGGAAAGCGGTTTCTTCCCTGAATGGGCTAGCCCGGGTCACCGTGGATGTATGGTGGGTAACAACTCGGCTGCAGTCTTGGTAGATGCTTACATGAAGGGTGTTCGCGTACAGGATTTGGAAACGCTGTACGAAGGTTTGATTCACGGAACCAAGAACGTTCATCCGACCGTTTCTTCTACAGGCCGTCTCGGTCACGAATATTATAACGAATTGGGTTATGTTCCTAACGATGTAGATATCCACGAAAACGTGGCCCGTTCTTTGGAATATACTTATAACGACTGGTGTATCCTTCAGTTGGCCAAGGAATTGAACCGCCCGGCAGAAGAAATCGCCTTGTTCGAAAAGCGTGCTCAGAACTACAAGAACCTTTACCGTCCGGAATATAAGTTGATGTGCGGTAAGAAGAAGGATGGTACTTTCCCTGAAGTATTCTCTCCATTGAAGTGGGGTGGTGACTTTACAGAAGGTAACAGCTGGCACTACAGCTGGTCAGTATTCCACGACCCTCAAGGTTTGATTGACTTGATGGGCGGTAAGGAAGAATACGTTCAGATGCTCGACTCTGTATTTGCCGTTCCACCTATCTACGATGATAGCTATTATGGTTTCCCAATCCATGAAATCACTGAAATGACCGTGATGAACATGGGTAACTACGCTCATGGTAACCAACCTATCCAGCACATGATTTATATGTACAACTATGGTGGTGCTCCATGGAAGGCTCAATACTGGTTGCGCGAAGTGATGAACCGTATGTACACTCCGACGCCGGATGCTTATTGCGGTGACGAAGACAACGGTCAGACTTCTGCATGGTATGTATTCTCGGCTCTTGGCTTCTATCCGGTATGTCCGGGTACAGACCAGTATATCTTGGGTGCTCCGTTGTTCAAGAAGGCAACTATCCATTTGGAAAATGGTAACGACATCGTTATCAACGCTCCTGAAAACAGCGACAAGAACATCTACATCGATGCCTTGAAGTTGAACGGTCAGAACTATACCAAGAACTATTACACTCACGGTGATTTGATGAACGGTGCCAAGATTGATGTGAAGATGAGTGCTACTCCGAATACCCAACGTGGTACAGCGGAAGAAGACTTGCCGTATTCATTTACCAAGGAATTGAATAATAAATAAGGTATATAATGAGAAAACTAATGCTTTTATTGCTTGCCATAGTCACTATGGCAAGCTGTTCCCAAGAAGAAAAGGTGAATGTGCGTTGGGCAACATTCAATATGCGTTACGATAACCAGGACGATGCACCCAACCATTGGGGTGCCCGTAAGGAACGTGTGGCTCAATACATCAAGGAAATGAAGTTCGATGTGTTCGGTACTCAGGAAGTGCTTCACAACCAGTTCGAAGACTTGAAGGCTTTGCTTCCGGATTTCGAAGGTGTAGGTGTAGGCCGTGATGACGGTGCTACTCAGGGTGAGTACTCGGCTGTATTCTATAATAAGAATGTATTCGATGCCTTGGATTCAGGTACATTCTGGTTGTCGGAAGACCCGACTGCTGTAGGCAAGATGGGTTGGGATGCCGTTTGTGTCCGCATCGCTACATGGGCAAAGCTCCAGCACAAGGCTACCGGAAAGATAGTGATGGCTGTGAATACACACTACGACCACGTTGGTCAGGTAGCTCAGAAGGAGAGTTCGTTGCTCATTATCCGCAAGATTAAGGAAATCGTAGGCGACCAACCAGCTGTATTGACCGGTGACTTCAATGTGACTGATCAAAGTGAGGCCTACAATACCATCGTTTCGAATGAATTTGTATTGCTCGATGCTCACAAGGTGGCTGAAAAGGCTACAGGTGCCAGCTATACATTCCATGGCTTCGATAAGGTGGACCCGGAAAAGCGTAGCAAGATTGATTTCGTGTTTGTAACTCCAAGCATCAAGGTGTTGCAATCGGAAGTAACTCCGGAAGTGAAGGAAGCATTGCTTTCCGACCACAATCCGCAATGGACAGATTTGGAATTTTAAAAACTAAAAAACATAAATCAAGATGAAGAAATTAGTTGTTGCACTGTTTGGTGCATTGATGGCAATGAGCATGTTCTCTTGCCAACAGTCTGCAAAGGAAACTCAAGTAAAGGAAAAACCAATGTTCTGCACATGGTATACCTACAATCCACAAGAAGACTTTGACTCAATCTGTCGCTCTTTCAATGAATTGGGTATCGACGGTATCGTGTTGAAGGCAGGTACAGCTGAAAACTACCGTAAGTTGATTCCGGTAGCTCATAAGTATGGATTGACTGTATATGCATGGGTATGGACTATCAACAATCCTGAAATTGCAGCTGCACATCCGGAATGGTTGAGCTACAACCGTGATGGTTACAGCATTGCCGACAGCATGGCATACGTGGAATATTACAAGTTCCTTAGCCCGATTATCCCGGGTGTTCGTGAAGAAATCTGCAAGCAGATTGACGAAATCTGTAAGGTAGAAGGTATCGAAGCCATCTCTATCGACTATCACCGTTTTGTAGACGTTGTTCTTCCTACTACTATTTGGCCGAACTACGGTATCGTTCAAGACCGTGAATATCCACAGTGGGACTATGGTTATCACCCGGAAATGATCAAGGCTTTCAAGGAAATGCATGGTTATGACCCACGCGAACAGGAAGACCCGTCAAAGGACCAGAAGTGGTTGCAGTTCCGTTGCGACAAGGTGTCTGAAGTGGCTAATCTCGTTGCAGAAACTGTACATAAGAACGGCAAGTTGATGGCAGCTTCTCCATTCCCGACTCCTAAGATGTCTGCTCGCATGGTACGCCAATATTGGGGTGACTGGAACCTAGATATCGTATTCCCAATGGTTTATCACAACTTCTATACAGAAGACGCAAGTTTCGTAGCTGATTGTACCATCGAAAATGCTCGTGATAAGAAGGAAAGTACCACTCTTTATGCTGGTTTGTGGGGAAGCAACAATCATGAACTTTTCGAAAGCATGGATGCTGCATTCAACAACGGTGCTCAGGGTGTATCGTTCTATACAGCTGAATACATCACAGACCCTGCTATCCGCAAGCAGTTCAAGGAATATGCTGATAGCTTGAGAGCTGTCCGTAAGGCAAACGGTGGTGTCATTAAGGCTACTTACCCGACAGTTGCCGATAAGGATCCATTCAAGAAGGAAGGCGTGATGAAGCTCATCGAAGCTCGCATGCAGAAGCTCATCGCAGAAGCTAAGGGTACAGAAGAATTGGCTCCTTTGGCATTAGGCGAATACACCAAGAAGGAAGCTGAAGATGTAACAGTACGTTACGAAGTGACTGATGCCAACAGCAAGAAGACATTCGATGTTTACTTCTATTTCTATGGTGACATCCTTTCAGGTTGGAACGTTTATTTGAAGAAGTAATATAGCTATTGTTTAGGCACGGATTGCACGGATTAACACGGCTTTTAGTGGATGCAGACATCGACTTAATCCGTGAAATCCGTGTAATCCGTGCCTGAAATCTTTTTAAATTGTTGTAGACATGAATAAATTATCAATCAAGAAACTGAATACAATCGCAGTGGAAGCATCCGCTGTACCTGCTTTGATGGATGCTGCAGGCGTGGAGTTCAATCCGATTGCATGCGTGAATTGGGCAGACTATCCTTATCAGCCGGAGGTGAAGTTCCGTGCGGCCCATACGGGTGATGCTATCCTGCTTCATTATCAGGTAACCGAAGCTAGCGTGCGTGCCGTGGCTTTGGCAGACGATGGCAAGGTGTGGGAAGATGCTTGTGTAGAATTCTTCCTTTCTCCGGAAGGCAATGATTTCTATTATAATTTTGAGTGTAACTGTGCAACCAAGTTGTTACTTCATGGCGGTCCTGCCGGTGGCGAACGTCCGACAGCTTCAGAAGAAGTATTGAAGAGTGTAAAGCGTTGGTCTTCATTGGGTACAGAACCATTCGAAGAAAGAGTAGGAGAGTGCACATGGGAAGTGGCATTGGTCATCCCTGCATCGGCTATCTTCCGTCATGAAATAGCTGACTTGAACGGCAAGACCATGCGTGCCAACTTCTACAAGTGTGGTGACATGCTCCAGACCCCGCACTTCCTTTCATGGGCACCGATTGACCTCCCGAAACCGAAGTTCCATTGCCCGGAATTCTTTGGAGAATTGGTGTTTGAATAAAGTTAGCTATCTGTCATTCAGACGACCAGAGGGAGGAAGAATCTCGGAAACGACCACGTGTTTGTTACCGAGATTCTTCACTACACTTTGTTCCGTTCTGAATGACAATTAGTTTTTTCCTACTGTTATTTTCTCATTCTCTATCTCAAACTTTGCAATCCCCATATCATTCAATACAGCCAATACTTCATTGGTTGAAGCCTTTCGGGACATGCGGAAATAGATGCGTTCTTCCAGCAATGGACGGGAATGGAACACCACGCTGATGTTGTACCACGAGCCGATTTCCTGCATCACCGCCATCAGCTCCCGATTGTCGAAGGCAAACTCACCTTCTGCCCATTTGCTTGTTTCTTCAGAAGCCTTTTCCAGTTGCAACTTACCTTCCTTGTTGAGGAAAGCCTGTTCGCCCGGTTGCATCAGTCGGGGGGCAGTGCCGTTGAGGCTCACCTCTACCTTACCTTCATAAAGGGTCACATCGGGTAAGGTCTGCGGATAGGCTTTCACGTCGAATACCGTACCGAGCACTTGTGTCTGAATCTGTTCCGTGTGGACAATGAACGGACGACCGGCATCTTTCGCCACATTGAAACGGGCTTCTCCAGTCAAGGTCACTTCCCGTTTTCCGGCGGAGAAGTGCTTGGCATATTCCAATCGGCTATTGGCACCGAGCAGCACTTGTGTACCATCACTCAAAGTAATGGAAGTGGTGGTTCCCGCAGGGGTACTAACTTCCATTCGTTCTCCCTCCTCCGTATAGGTGATTTCTTTCGGAGATTCCAACGAAGCAAAGACCTGAATGCTTTCCTTCGGGATGTCTGTACGCATCAACGGCCAAAGTGCCAGCATCAACACAAGGACGGCAGCAGCCGATGTTATGCCTATATAGAGGTTCTTCCGTTTGCTTGAAGAGGCACGCCGGGGCGTGATGAACTCCTGCCACGCCTGCTCCGTCTGTTCGGTGGTAGGTGTGGTGCCGAGGGCTTCGCCGAAAAGGGCTTTCAGCCGTTGGTCGTTGATGTTTTCGTCTTTCATAATTTTCTTCATCTATTCATTTCTTCTCTCAGCATCCGCAAAGCCTTGCTGATGTGTTTCTTCACCGTGTCGGGACTGATGCCCAGTTGCTCCGCCACTTGTTGATACGTTTGCTTCTCCCAATAGCAGAGGCGGAGGACGGTGCAAGTCGGCTCGGGCAAGCTTCGGGCGATGGCTTCCGCCTTTTGCAACAAGGCTTCGTGTTCCCAATATCCGTTATCGACATCCGCTTGGGTAGCAAGGACGATGGCCTCGATGTGCGTCTGCTCTACTTTCAGGTGTTTCAGCCGGTTGAGGCAGGCGTTTCGGGTGGCGGTGTAGAGCCAGGCATTTGCCTCTTCGCTCAACGAATCGAACTCCTCCCATACCCGTCCGAAGACCTCGCTCACGATGTCCTTTGCCTCGTCCGCATCGCCCATCAGGGTGGTGGCGTAGCGGATGAGTTTGGGGTGCATCGAGAGGAAGAGCTCCCGGAAGCGTTCCTCCTTCGTGGGTTTTCGCCGTATGTTGAATATCGATAGTCCTGCCATAGTGTTGCAAAGGTAGCAACTTTTCTTTTTTCTGAAGTATATAAACTTGTTTTTGTCTTCTTCTATTCCTTAATCACCGATGTTGTTTCTTCGTTCATCATTGTTGAATGAAGAAACAGCGCTGCTGAACGGCCGTTCAACGTCGTTGATTAACTTATGAATGCAGACGTAATGGAAAATAGAAGCAAACGCTTCGGCTTTTCCAAGGAATCACCGAAGCATTTTCCCAGATACTCGATTCCATTTACAAACGGCTCTTTTCACTCTGGCCGGCACCTGTACCCTTGTACTTGCTCTTGGTAGCGTTAAACTTGTAAGAGAGTGTTACGCCCACACGTTGATGGTCGTAATATTCCGTAAAGGTGGTAGAGGTGCCGATGCTGTATGCCGTCATCGCATTGTGCTGGGTGTGAAAGATGTCGTTGGCGGTCAGGGTTACGCTCAGGGCATCGTCCTTCAGGAACGACTTGGAGAGGCGGAAATCGACTACCCCCATCGCTTTCTTCTTGGAAGCACTTTGTTTGAATTTCGGTACATAGCTTCCTTGCACATTGATGAACCAACCCTTCGGTAAGGTAAAAGTATTGTCGAGGATGAAATACCAATAAGGGTCATTCCAATCGTAGTTGATACCGATGGCTTCAAGGTCAGAATCCCAGAAAGACAAGTTGATGGTTGCTTGCGGTTGCCAGAATCC
>JAFTTU010000177.1 GCA_017466635.1 Bacteroides sp. | reverse complement strand
TGGAATAGAAATAAAAGATGAATCCAAAATACTCAAAAATCTTCGGCATATATTGTTCATTTTATTAGTGCAAATATACACATTTAATTCAGAATTCAAAAACTATGGGTAACAAATCCATTTCATTCTCTTTTTCCTTGCAACTTATCTTGAGCTGTACTCTCATGCTTTTTCTTTTCCGACATTAGGTTATTATCGATTTTATTCGTTAATTTGTAGTACGAAATGAAATGGACAAGAACATGAAACACATACTCTCCCTCCTGATAACCCTCCTGCTGATGGCGGGATGTGGCCGACCTGCCGAAACCACGCTCAGTGCCGAACTGCAACGGGCAGAGGACTTGATGTATCCTCATCCCGACAGTGCCTTGCACATCCTTCAAGCCATGACGCCACCCAAGGATGAACTGAATCATGCTACCTGGGCGTTGCTCATGACGCAGGCGAAGTACAAATGTTTTGTGGACCAGTCGGATTCGTTGGTGAATATTGCACATGATTATTTTATGAAGGGAGATAATGCGCAACGGAAAGCATTGGTTTTGTATCATAAGGCAGTATTGTTAAAGGAAAAGAATGAAGTAGATAAGGCTTTGCCGTATTATCTTCAAGCTTCGGAAGAAGTATCTTTAACTGATGATTATCGTTTGGCATATTTGATTCATGCTCAAATTGGGATTATTTATGCACATCGGGAATTACACGAGTATTCTGTTGCATTTTGTGAAAAAGCTAATAAGTTTGCAATCTTGTCGAATGATTTTTATTATATAGTTGATTCGTATAATTGCTTGGCAAGAACGTATTCTGCTCAGGAAGATTATGATAAAGCAGTCGAGTTTTATGATAAAGCAATTGAAATAGGTAAAGTACATGACAAAAAGAAATTGGTTAATTCTGCCATACAAGAAAAAATGGGCATATATATCCGACAAAAGAAATACAGAGAAGCTCAAGAACTAGTGAAAACTATGAATCTCAAAACATTGAGTAAAGCCGGATATCAAATTATCGGACATTTGTACCAAAGGATAAACCAAGTGGACTCTGCGTATTATTATTTGAATAAAGCTGTAGAATCTAATAATATATATACTCAACAAAACGCTTATCAAATTTTATTTAATCTCAGCAAAGCACAAAAAGACTACCAAAAGAATGCTGAATACTCAGTCAAACTATGGAAAATCAATGATTCCATCAACAAAATAGACCGCAACAAAGCCCTGATAGAAATGCAGGAAAAGTACGACCAGCAACGAGTGAAAGACGAAATGACCGCCAAGATGACCCTCCAAAAGCAACGGATATTGATGGGTATAGGAGTGACTGTACTTATCCTCTGCTTCATCGCCTATCGCATCCGCATCCGAAACAAGGAACGCATCACTCGACTGGCCGAAGCGGAAGAACGCATCGAAACCCTCAACCACCTGTTGGAGGAAGCACAGAAGGAACCGTCACCCGACGCCGGACAAGACGATACCTTCTTCAAGCGCATCCTCCTGCAACAGCTCGGCATCATCCGTATGGTAGCAAACACCCCTACGGCACAGAACCAAGCCCTGCTCCGTCGGCTTGCCGAAACGGGAAACGATGAAATGCCTGCGGAAGAACTCATCGTGTGGGAAGACCTTTACCCCATCATCGACCGCCTATACAACGGTTTCTATACTCGCTTGACACAGCACTTCGGCTCCGTCCTCACCGACAAGGAAGTACAGACCTGCTGCCTGCTCTGTGCCGGCTTCTCCACCAAGGAAATAGCTGTCATCACCCGTCAAGCTTCCGGTACGGTTTATGTCCGCAAGAGTTCTTCCCGTCAGAAGATGGGTGCTCCCGATGGTGCGGATATTGTGGAGTGGGTGAAAAACTTGTGACAGGAGTGGCACGACGGTTGCAGCACCCGTGCCACCGTATTCCATCTGAGCGTCAAACCGTTAAGTAGCGGTGACAGGAGTGGCAGGAGTAAATGGCAATTCCTGTGAAATGGGAGATTTCTTCTGTTTTAAGTCAAATAATCCAGGCTTTTGCGGAGCTTGACTAATTCTTCGCGGATTTCTTTCAAGCGGCTGACGACCTCCGCTGTCTGAGCGGTCTTCTCCTTATTGACCTTCAAACGCTGTTTGGCTCCTTGCAGGGTCATGCCTTTTTCTTTCACCAAGTGATATACCAAGCGGATGTTCTCGATGTCCTCCTTACGGTACTGACGGATGTTCCCTCCCGCTTTCTTGGGTGAAATCATCGGGAACTCCTTCTCCCAATAGCGGAGCAACGACTCGTTCACATTGAACATCCTCGCCACCTCGCCAATGGAGTAGTAAAGTTTCAGGTCCTTGTTCGAATTGTATGCCATAGTCTCCCTCTCCTTTTTAATCGAATACCTTACCGTGGTTGGCAGCCAGTTCTATCATCTTGTCGTAATCCTCGGCACTCAAGTCCATGAAGTAGTAGTTGACAGGATTCACCACCTTGCCCTTGACGTGCACTTCGTAATGCAAGTGAGGTCCGGTACTCTTTCCGGTATTGCCCACCTCGCCTATCACCTCGCCTCGCACGACCTTCTGACCTACACGAACATCCATATCGTTGAGGTGCGCATACCAAGTTTCATAGCCGAAACCATGATTGACGATGATAAGCTTTCCATAGCCCGTCTGCCATCCGGCTTTCTTCACCACACCATCTCCAGTGGCATACACCGGTGTACCGATGTTGGCAGAGAAGTCCATGCCCGAATGGAATTTGGCAGTCTTATAGATAGGGTCGATACGCATCCCGTAACCCGATGCCGTCTGTTTCAAGTTCTTGTTGGATACCGGCTGGATGGCAGGGATGCAACGGAGCATCTCATCGTGGTCCTTGAACAAGTCCACTACCTCGTCGAACGACTTCGACTGGATATACAGCTGACGGTTCAGCATGTCCATCTTTTGAGTGGTATTGATGACCAAGTCGGCATTCGCCATGTCCATCAGCTCCTCGTAACGGTTCGTTCCCCCATAACCGGCCTTACGGACGGCATCTGCCACCGGGTCGGCCTGCAAGACCACCCGATAGAGGTTATCGTCACGCTGCTGGATGCCTTGCATCACACCCAACGCCTCGTCCAGGCGACGGGACAAGACATTGTATTGGGCCTGCAACCGGGAATTCTCGATACGGAGTTGCTTTTCCGAAGGTGTACCGAATATCCAGAAGAGCAGAATAAAGCTTCCTGCCCCGAATCCCATCCCGACGAAAAGCCGTTTCAGGACATCAAGTACCCGCTGACGGAAAGTGGGATAAATCCGGTCGTAGGTACGTGTTTTAGGATTATATATATAGTAGACTTTACGCATCCTTTTCCTCTTTTTGAAGTTTTTAAGGTACAACCCTTCAATATTTTGTACCTTTCTTAGCGGCAAAAATAATAAAACCAATTATCTTTGCAAACTGATTTTATGAATATTAACTAGAAGACTATATAAGAAGATGACAGCAAAAGAAATTAGAGATTCTTTTAAGAGCTTTTTCG
>JAFTTU010000176.1 GCA_017466635.1 Bacteroides sp. | reverse complement strand
GACCATGCCGCTTACCCAACTTTGGGAAGTGGTAGGCAAAGCCATCTCACAAGGTAGAAAGGTACACTTCCTTCCTCCTTACAGATATGACAACATGATTTGGTTGGAAGCATTGACAGGCATCAAGGCATCCATCGTCAAGAAATATGCTTCATTGGAACTCATCAAGGCAGTAGTAGACCTCCGTGCCGTGAAGGAAGCTTGCGAAATCATCGAGCTTGACTTGGCTTGTAACATCGGTTATGAAATGCACACCGCTGCCATGCGTTTCTGCAAGCCGGGTGTAAGCGAACAATACATTGCCGGTGTATTGGAAGGTATTGCAGCTTCTTACGGAAGCAAGACTTCGTTTGCTACCATCCTGACCCAGCACGGCGAAACCTTGCACAACCACGACCATAGCCATACGCTTGAAGTGGGCCGCATGATGTTGACCGATGCCGGTGCTGAAAGAATCAGCAACTATTGTTCGGACCATACCCGTACCGTACCGGTTGGCGGTAAGTTCGAAGGTCGTCAGAAAGACATTTATAATATCGTATTGGCTTGCCACGGCAAGGCATTGGAACTGACTCGTCCGGGCATCACCTACAAGGAAGTTCACTTGGAAGTATGTAAGGTATTGGCACAAGGCTTGAAGGACTTGGGCTTGATGAAGGGCAATGTGAATGATGCGGTAGCTGCCGGTGCACATGCTTTGTTCCTCCCTCACGGATTGGGCCACATGATGGGTCTCGACGTTCATGACATGGAAGACTTGGGTCAAATCTATGTAGGTTATGACGATGAAACCCGTCCTTCTACCCAATTCGGTCTCGCTTCTCTCCGTATGGGCCGCCGTTTGCAGGAAGGTTTCGTGATGACCGACGAACCGGGCTGTTACTTCATCCCTGCCTTGATTGACAAGTGGAGAGCTGAAGGCATGCACATGGACTTCATAAACTACGATGCCATCGAAAGCTTCAAGGACTTCGGCGGTATCCGTTTGGAAGACGACATTCTGATTACCCCTGACGGTTCACGTTTCCTCGGCGAAAAGCGTATTCCTATCACCGTAGAAGAAGTGGAAGACATTATGAATGAATAAATTACTAATTAAATATCTACTAAAATGAAAAAACTTTTAACTGCTGCCGCTCTCGGTTTGTTCTGTGTTAGCGGTATGGCTCAGGAAGACAAAAAAGAAGAAGGTTTCGTATTTACTGTCGTAAAGGAAAATCCTATCACTTCGGTTAAGAACCAGAATCGTGCCGGTACATGCTGGTGCTATTCTTCATTGGCATTCATCGAATCAGAATTGCTCCGTATGGGTAAGGGTGAATACGACTTGTCTGAAATGTTCTTGGTTCACAACACTTATTTGGACCGTGCAGACAAAGCTGTCCGTACTCATGGTGACGTATCTTTCTCACAAGGCGGTTCTTTCTACGATGTACTTTATGGTATGAAAACATTCGGTTTGGTTCCTGAAGCAGAAATGCGTCCGGGTGTAATGTACGGTGATACTTTGAGTAACCATACTGAATTGACAGCTGTCAGCAACGCTGTAGTAGACGCTATCGCTAAGGGCAGACTCCGCAGCTTGCAGAAAGATGCCAACAACCAATTGTTGTGGAAGAAGGCTATCGAGTCAATTCATGACATCTATTTGGGCGAACGTCCTGAAAAGTTCACTTATAATGGTAAGGAGTATACTCCGAAGTCATTCTATGAATCATTGGGATTGAACCCGGACGACTATGTATCTTTGACATCTTACACTCACCACCCATTCTATTCATCATTCGTTCTTGAAATCCAGGACAACTGGCGTTGGGCAGAATCATACAACTTGCCTATCGACGAATTCATGCAGGTATTCGACAATGCCATCATGAACGGTTATACTATCGCTTGGGGTTCTGACGTAAGTGAAAGCGGTTTTACCCGCAATGGTGTAGCTACAATGCCGGATGCTGAAAAGGCTCAGGAATTGAGTGGCTCTGACATGGCACACTGGTTGAAGTTGAAGCCGGAAGAAAAGAAGCTCAACACTAAGCCACAACCGCAGAAGTGGGCGACTCAGGAAGAACGTCAGGTAGCATACGACAACTACGAAACTACTGACGACCACGGTATGCAAATCTTTGGTATCGCCAAGGACCAGGAAGGTAACGAATACTACATGGTGAAGAACTCTTGGGGTACTAACAGCAAGTACAATGGTATTTGGTATGCATCCAAGGCATTTGCCCGCTACAAGACTATGAACATCGTAGTTCACAAGGATGCTCTCCCAAAGGATATCGCCAAGAAATTAGGCCTCAAATAATAGCCATTTAAGCTATATTTTCAATAATACCGTTAATTCCGTTAAAATATCGACGGAATTAGCGGTATTTTTATTTGTTTTTTCCTAACTTTACGGATTGAATATGATAGGTTGCCAAAATAGGGCCATAACCTATCCTCCGAGAGAAGAAAAAAAGAAAAAACATATATAAAATGAATAACAAATGGAATTATCAACCTCCAAGCCAAGAACAGACCGAAGCAGCTAAGGCACTAGCAAAGGAGACAGGAAT
>JAFTTU010000175.1 GCA_017466635.1 Bacteroides sp. | reverse complement strand
GGACCAAGCTATCTATGAACCGCACGAAATCGTTGCCGGTACTTACGAAGGCCGCTTGCGTACCGGTTTCGACTTCCCTGGCCCTCATCAGGGTAACTTCTGCTCGAACGGTATCATCACTGCCGACCGTAAGCCGACTCCTAAGTTGGCACAGGTAAAGGCTGTTCAGGCTTGGATTAAGTTCGAACTTGCAGGTGTAGATGTAAAGGCTAACACAGCTACCGTCAACATCAAGAACACTTATGACTTCATCAATACGGCTGACCATACCCTCCGTTACGAAATCGTGAAGAACGGTCACATCGTGGCTAGCGGTAAGCAAGCTCTTCCGGTGATTGAAGTGGACGGACAAGCATCTGTAACGATTCCTTTGGAAGGTGTCGTGATGAAGAATGCTGCCAAGGCTGGCGAAGAAATCATGATTAACCTCTTTGCTAGTCAGGACAAGGCTACCGTATGGTCGGAACCGAATCACGAAGTGGCTCAGGCTCAGTTCGAGTTGAACGCCCGTCCGGCATTGGCTGTCATCAAGGTGGACAAGAAGGCTGAAAAATTGGCTGTAGAAGATACAGAAAAGACATTGAAGGTCGGCAACAAGGCCATCGCAGCCGTATTCTGCAAGGAAACAGGCAAGATGGTATCGTTGAAGCTGAATGGTCTGGAAATCATCCATGGCCAGGAAGGTTTCGTATATGACAACTACCGATTCATTGAAAATGACCGCAGTTGTAAGCCGGGTAATGGCTTGGACAGCATCGGTACTTGCGAAATCGTTCCGAGCAAGGGCGGTTCAGTCATCGTGAAGACTACCCGTGGAGGTAAGTTGGCTAGCCAGGTAATCACTTACACCTTCTTGCCGAACGGTATCATGGATATGGATGTGACTCTCACTCCGCAGGCCAAGGAATTGCGTCGTGCCGGTTTGGTCGCTTCCATCAATCCGGGCTTGCGTAAGGTGAACTATTGGGCATACGGTCCATGGGAAAACTACAACGACCGTAAGGAAAACTGTATGGTAGGCCGCTTCGATACTACTGTCGACGATATGGTGGTTTACTATCAGAAGCCTCAGAGCATGGGTGGACGTGAAGCTCTCCGCGAATTGACTCTCACCAATACCAAAGGACAAGGTATCTGCATCGAAACCCAAGGTGATGTGGCCTTCTCTGCACTTCCGTACAATGACATGCATTTGGCCAAGACCAACCACATGTGGGAATTGAAGAAGGATGCATTCATTACACTCCACTTGGACGGTAAGTATCGTGGTGTGGGTAATGCGTCATGTGGTCCTGACACTATGGAGAAATACAAGATTGTGGAAGACACTTACAACTTCAAGTTGCGTATTTCTGCAGCTAAGTAATACTGAAACATAAATAGAACTCAACTTTCGCAAGTAAAATCTAACTCAATCCCCCTTGTGAAGGGGGTACGGGGGATGTCCCATAGGACAAGAGAGACTATCACATGCGATAGCTGATAACCCAAAACTAACGGAACATCCCCCTGACCCCCTTCGCAAGGGGGAGAGTTATTGCGAAACTTAAAAATAGAATAAGCGGGTGTGTCGAAAGATACACCCGCTGTTTTTTTCCCTCATATTAACTCCGTCACACCCCAAAAAAGGCCCATAATAACTTTTAGATTCAGTCTATACTGATTATCAAGCACTTACAAGAGCCTCATATTAACTTTTTTCTTGCCCCTTCCTGATACATATTAATTCGTTGCTCGCTAACTTTGTGATACGAACCAATAAGGATATTCCATTAAAATACCCTTTCCGTGTGTGCTGTTAAGATGGGTTTTGGAATAAACGCTGATTTCCAACGAATTAGCTACATCTGCCGTTAAGGTCGTTTTTATGGTCTTCCCATGCAGATGGCTTATCTTTGCAATATGAGAAATAACAAATAAAAGGATAAAATGATGAAAAGACATCTAGTAATGATGCTTTGCCTGATAGGGATGGCAGCATCGATGAATGCACAGAGCATTAGCGGTAAATTGGTGGACGAAAAGAACGAGCCGTTGGCGTATGCCAATGTGGTGCTTCTTTCTATGCCCGACTCTACCTTTGTAAGTGGCACAATCTCCGATGAAATGGGCGGTTTTCGACTCACAAAGGATGAAAAAGGAGAGCTTGTCCGCATCTCTTCCATCGGTTACGCCACTATATATAAAAAGGTAAACGGTGGAGATTTCGGTGTGATACAAATGACATCGGACGCTCAGCTTTTGGGCGAAGTGGTGGTGAAGGGCACACTTCCCACGACCCGACTGAAAGGCGATGCCATGATTACGGGTGTGACGGGAACTGTCCTTGAACAAGCAGGTACCGCCGAGATGTTGCTCGATAAGATTCCGAACGTATCAGCCAGAGACGGTGCGGTCAAGGTGTTCGGACGGGGTACACCGGTTATTTACATCAACGGTCGGAAGGTGCGCGACAATGCCGAACTCGACCAACTGGCATCCGACAATATCAAGTCGGTGGAAGTCATCAACAATCCGGGTGCACGATACGACGCATCTGTCAAGGCCGTTATCCGTATCATCACCAAGAAAGCCAAAGGCGAAGGCTTCGGTTTCAACAACCGTCTCTCTACTCATCACCGTCGGTATGGATGGACTACGTACGACCAATTCAACTTTAACTATCGCAAGGGAGGATTCGACCTGACGGGG
>JAFTTU010000174.1 GCA_017466635.1 Bacteroides sp. | reverse complement strand
GTACTTCAAGACGATGCGGGCAATGTGCATCCATTCTTGCCAACCGGTGATGCTGGTCACGGACAAGTATTGGTAGAGGTCTTTTCCTGTGAATATAAGAAAGGTAAGGATGGCGATGGTGAAGCCTACCTTTTCAATAAACTTGGCCAACTTCGAAAGCTGGATGTTCAATGGGGTTTCTTCGCCACTCTGTTCAGTAGCTTGGGTAGCTACCTTACCGATTTCGGTGGCATCGCCCACTCGGTTCACTTGCATGATGCCATGGCCATCGGTTACGGTGGTGCCACGCATCACTTCGTTGCTTGGGTAAGTCGCTTCATCATCGAACGAAGCTTCGTCGGTGGTCTTGTTCACCATCAATTCCCCTGTTAGGGTCGATTCGTTGATTTGCAAGGAGATGGCTTCCAGCAAAGTACCGTCTGCAGGCACTTCCTCGCCGGTATTCAAGATGACAATATCGCCAACTACCACTTCCTTTCGTGGGATTTCCTGAATCTTTCCATTTCGACGGACGGTGACGGGTGTTTCTTCGCCCACCGCATTCAGCAAATCGAATTTCTTGTTGGCATCATATTCAAAATAAAACCCGATACCCGTAGCCAGGAAGATAGCGAAGAAGATACCGATGGTTTCGGCATATTCGCCTTCGATGACAGAGATGACAAACGAGAAAAATGCTGCCACCAACAGGATACGGATAACGGGGTCATTAAACTTTTCGAGGTAGAGTTTCCACATCGAGGGTCGTTTGGGAGGTGTCAATAGGTTCCACCCATACGCTTCTCTGCTTTCTTGGACTTGTTTGTCCGAGAGTCCGTTTAGGACATTTTCCGGTTTAGCTTGAGCCATAATATAGATGTCTGTTTTGAATTGAGCTGCAAATTTACAATTAATAAATGGGATAGAACCTTTCATTTAAGGCTTTTTATCAAAAAATGGCTTTTATTCCTTGCGTAATTCAAAGAAAACGTATACTTTTGCACTCGCTAAGGAGAAATCCGTTTAGCTCGGACTTGTAGCTCAGTTGGTTAGAGCAACAGACTCATAATCTGGAGGTCCCTGGTTCAAGCCCAGGCTGGTCCACAAAGAAAAAGGTTCCATTCTGATGAATAGGAGCCTTTTTTATTTTTCTTCCTTCGGCAAAGAAAGCAACAACCCAATCACTTCCGCATAATTCTTCTTTCCCGATGCTATCTTGTTTCCTTTCAAGAAAAGATTGTAGGTAAAGTCCTGTATTTCACCGATGATTGGGGAATACCGTTCTTGCCAATAGCGGTTCTTTTCCTTGTATTGCTCAATGACTTCGGGACGGATGGTTTGCACCCATGCTTGGAAATCCTCTTTCGACAAGAGATAGGAAGCATTGGAGAGGACGTATGGAAACAATCCGAAGTAACCGCAATATTGAAGAGCCGTCGAAGATGATTCGGTGCAAGCCCGATACGCCCAATAATTGGCTTCGGCTTCGTTGCTGACTCCCAATAGGTGCGAAAACTCATGAGCGTATGTAAAGGGGTGTTGCACTTCGGGAAGGTCCCCATTCAGTTGGGCCTCGGCAAAGAAAGGACCCATCGAACCCAATACGCCTACCTTATTGTATAAAGAAGTGAAGATGAACTCTTTCGGTTCTTGCCATTCCTTGGGTTGGGACAAACCATAAGCGGAAGGAAGCTTGGCATAGAAGGTATGGACATACTCTTTCAGTTTCTCCGAATCAATCTCTGTTTCAGATTGATAAGTGGCATTCAACCGTTCGGTATAGTCCTTCAGAAAGTCCTTGAAATGTTGCTCTTCGTAGGCCACTGGTGGTGTTTGCAAGCGGGTATAGATGTTGTATCGGAAATAGTTCAATCCCCATCCCAAATAAAACCATACATATATCCACGCCAAGATTTCGCCTTCACGAAAAAAGATTTTGCGAAGGCGAATTCCTTTTTTGCGAAGGTGTATCGGGTAAAGGATAAGCGCAAGGACAAGACCTATTACCAATAGCTCCATCAAAGGAAAAGGGAAGAGGGATGAAAAGGCGGACAATGCAGCCGACAACGGAGGATAAACCGTCCGGGCATACCATTCGGCTATGCCTGGTTGATAACGGCATAGGATGATAAAGGCAATGCCTAAGAGGGGTAAAATCCATCGAAGGATGTTTGTCTTATTTCTCATTCTCAATTAAATGATTTCAAAATGTTTCATTGCCAGGTAGATGCCGTCTTCATCTACGCTCTTCGTGACGTAGTCGGCAGAGGCTTTCACCTCTTCATTGGCATTGCCCATCGCCACGCCGATACCTGCATGACGAAGCATACCGATGTCATTGCCTCCATCACCGAATGCCATCGTTTCTTCCAACTTGAATCCGAATCGTTGGACGAATTGGTCGATGCCGTTTTGCTTGGTATTTCCTTTGGCGGTGATGTCCACGAAAGCCGGATGCCAACGACCGAACTCACAAGCATTGACATACGGAAGCACTTCCTTTTCTTGTTCGGGGTTGAAGAAAGGGGTAAGCTGATAGACATCCCTTTGCATTGCCTTGTCGAAATCTTCTGCAGGGAATTCCTTGACACCCAGATGTTGGTAGAAAATATAACGAAGAACATCATCGGGTTGGCATACCGAAGCATCGTGTTCTCCCACAAAGATACAAGGATAATTGTTCGCTTGACAGAAACGGGCGATGGTTTGTACATCCTTCTCAGGGATGGCGCTTTTATAAATTACTTCATCTCCCACATAGCAATAACCTCCGTTCATGGTGATGTATCCATCTATCAACCCTCGGCTTTGCAACTCGCCAAGGTTGTTGATAATCAAAGTCGGTCTTCCGGTTGCAATGAATATCTGGATGCCTTTTTCGTGTGCAAGGGTCAGAGCCTCGATGGTGGAGGCAGGGATGACGTGTGTCTGGAAGCTCACCAGTGTTCCGTCGATGTCAAAAAACAGTGCTTTCGTCATAATGTTCCGTTTGATTGAT
>JAFTTU010000173.1 GCA_017466635.1 Bacteroides sp. | reverse complement strand
TACAAGCAAGTACAAGAGAACTCGATGGCCATTGCAAAATACTTGCATGAAGAAATCGGCAAGATGAAACCGTTCGTGAACTATGGCAAGGAAGTGGTAAATCCGCTCTTCATCTGGATGATGTGCTCCACTTACGAGAAGACCGCTAAGTGGACGCTCTTCGACCTTCAGGACAAGTTGAAACAAAACGGATGGATGGTACCTGCCTACACGATGCCGAAGAACATCGAAGACCGTGTGGTGATGCGTATTGTGGTGCGTCAAGGCTTCAGTCGCGACATGGCAGATATGCTGCTCAACGATATGCGTGATGCCATTGCCGAACTGGAAAAGTTGGAATACCCTACGCCAGCCCGCATAGCCATAGACAAGAAGGAAAAAGTGAAGGAAACGGTGTTTTCGCATACAGGCAGTAAAAGAAAATAGTTTTGCCTGCTAAAGAAACAAAAACGTGGATGTGTAGAAATACGCATCCACTTCTTTTTTTTAAAATCCTTGCCGGAAAGTACATCCATTCTTCCAGTCTGAGCATCCGTAAGCTGTCTTTCCCTTGATGATGATACCTTTGCCACATAAGGGACAAGCCTTACCCAACATCGAATCGTCTACCTTTATGATAGCAGGTGCAGCTTCTGCTTTCGGCTTCTTGGGAGTGGAGGCGCGCTTCTTTTTGGCTGGTTCCTTCGGAGTAGCTTCCTTCTTGGCAGGTGTTTCCACCACCGTCACACGACGGTTGGAGTTGTCACTCAACACGCTATGCACGATTTCACCCACCATCTGCTTCAGTTCGTCCAGAAAGGTGACAGCACTATAACTCTTGCGTTCTATTTCGCGGAGTTTCTTTTCCCAAATGCCGGTGAGTTCGGCAGACTTCAACAATTCCTCACGGATGAGTCCGATGAGCTCGATGCCCGTCGGGGTGGCTATGAGGTTCTTTCGTTCTTTCCTTATATAATGGCGCTTGAACAAGGTCTCGATGATGGCAGCACGTGTAGAAGGACGGCCGATTCCGTTTTCCTTCAAGGCATCGCGAAGCTCGTCATTGTCTACCAACTTACCAGCCGTTTCCATGGCACGGAGCAAAGTCGCTTCGGTGTAAGGACGTGGAGGCTGTGTCCATTTCTCGTCCAACTTCGGTGTATGAGGTCCGCTTTCCCCCTTCTTGAAGGTAGGCAAGGAACGTTCTTCATCAGCAAGATCTGTGTCATTTTCCGCCATTCCATCGGGTAAATTGGTTTGCGGCTTGGCAAATATTACACGCCAGCCCATATCCAAGATTTGCTTGCCCGTAGTCTTGAACTCGATGCCATCCGTCTCGCCGATAACCGTAGTAGTTGAGAATTTGCAATCTGGATAGAAGACCGCAATGAATCGACGGGCCACAAGATCGAACACGCGCTTTTCCATATCAGTCAAGTTAACAGGATTCTGTCCGGTGGGAATAATGGCATGGTGGTCCGTCACCTTTGAGTTATCAAATACCTTCTTCGACTTGACGAGCGGTTTGCCCATCAATGGTGCTGTCCAAGCTTCATAAGGCTTCAAGCCCTTCAGAATGTTCGGACACTTGGGATAGATGTCATCACTCAAGAAAGTGGTATCCACACGTGGATAGGTGGTAATCTTCTTTTCATAAAGCGACTGAATGAGTCGCAAGGTCTCGTCCGCCGAATAGCCGAACTTCTTGTTGCACTCCACCTGCAGGGATGTCAAGTCAAACAGACGAAGCGGGGCTTCCTTCCCCTCCTTTTTCGATACGGAAGTAATGGTAAACGGAGCATCCTTGATGCGTTCGAGCAAGGCAACACCTTGTTCTTCACTCACAATTGGCTCGATACCGGGATTGGTTTCCTCGGCTCTACGTAAAGCTTCAGCCACATCGAAAGGCTGACCGGCCTTCTCGGCTTTCTCCTTCTGCTTCTCGATGTCTACCATCAGGTCTTCCTCGTTCTTCTTCAGAATAGCGGTAAATGTTGTATCCCGATACAGAGTAGAAAGTACCCAATACTGCTTCGGCTCGAATTTCTCGATTTCGAGTTGACGGTTTACAATCAATGCCAACGTAGGTGTCTGAACTCGACCGATGGAAAGCACTTGCCGATTCTGACCATATTTTAAGGTATATAGACGGGTGGCATTCATCCCCAGCACCCAATCACCGATGGCACGACTCAGGCCTGCTTCATAGAGCGGTTGGTATTCCTTCTGGTCTTTCAGACTCTTGAAGCCCTCACGGATAGCCTCTTCGGTCAGCGATGATATCCATAGACGCTTCACCGGACATTTCGCTCCGGCTTTCTGCATCACCCACCGCTGGATGAGTTCCCCTTCCTGGCCGGCATCCCCGCAGTTGATGATTTCATCGGCAGCCTGCATCAGTTTTTCGATGGTGCGGAACTGTTTTTCAATGCCTTGGTCGTGTTCAATAAGTTTGATGCCGAAACGGGGAGGAATCATCGGCAAGCTGGACAGGCTCCACGCTTTCCATGAGGGAGTATAGTCGTGCGGCTCCTTCAGGGTACAGAGATGACCGAATGTCCAAGTCACCTGGTATCCGTTTCCTTCCATATATCCGTCGCGCGATGAGTTGGCTCCCAATACGTGCGCAATATCGCGGGCAACGGACGGTTTTTCGGCAATGCAAACTATCATAGGCTTTCTATTTTTCAATTGAAGGGGCAAAGATAATGAAAAAAACGAGTATAAAGAAACCGCCGTGAGAAAGTCTGTCTTCCCACGGCGGTTCTTAAAGATATTATTATGTGGTCTTCTTATCCAAAGAATCCTACAGAACCGAGCAATACCAACATGCCATAGCCCAATACCAAGCCGATGATACCCATAATCAAACCAGACTTGGCCATGTACTTCTGTTCGATC
>JAFTTU010000172.1 GCA_017466635.1 Bacteroides sp. | reverse complement strand
GGGATGGCGCAGGTGGTGTGATAGAGGGTTGGTCTTCCGTTCTTCAACAGATGGTGGAAGGTGACCGTTGGGAAGTTCATATCCCTTATCAATTGGGCTATGGCATTTACGGAAGAGATGCAATCCCAGGCTATTCCACTTTGATATTCGATATGCAATTGGTGAAGATTTACACCAACCGATAAAAAAACGGGGCAGGCGATACGCTTGCCCCGTTTCTTGTATCCTAAGAATTTTATTTAATGTTTCCTACCTTAATCAAGTATTCAGCAATCTGAACAGCATTCAAGGCAGCACCCTTCTTGATTTGGTCGCCAACAATCCAGAATGTCAAACCATTTTCGTTTGCCAAGTCCTTGCGGATGCGGCCTACGTATACAGGGTCCTTACCGGCGAGGAAGAGCGGCATCGGATATTCCTTTTCAGCCGGGTTGTCGGTCAATACAAGGCCATCGCCCTTGGCAAATGCTTCGCGAGCTTCTTCTACAGAGATAGGACGTTCGGTTTCTACCCAAATGCTTTCCGAGTGAGAACGGAGTGCCGGAACGCGGACACACATCGCACTGACCTGAATGTCGGAATGCATAATCTTGCGTGTTTCGTTGTACATCTTCATTTCTTCCTTGGTGTAACCGTTGTCAGTGAAGACATCGATTTGTGGAATCAAGTTGAATGCCAACTGGTAAGCAAACTTGTTTACGGTCACAGGTTCGCCAGCCAATACCTGACGATATTGTTCGTAAAGCTCGTCCATGGCAGCGGCACCGGCACCACTGGCAGCTTGGTAAGTGGCTACATGCACACGCTTGATGTGCGAGAGATTTTCAATCGCCTTCAATGCTACTACCATCTGGATAGTGGTACAGTTCGGGTTGGCAATGATATTGCGCGGACGGTTCAATGCGTCTTTGGCATTCACTTCGGGAACCACCAAAGGAACATCGTTTTCCATACGGAAGGCGCTGGAGTTGTCAATCATCACAGCACCATATTTGGTAATGGTTTCGGCAAACTCGATAGAGGTACCGCCACCGGCTGAGGTAAACGCAATGTCTACACCTTTGAAGTCATCGTTGTGCTGGAGGAGTTTCACTTCAATCTCTTTTCCACGGAAAGTGTATTTTCGGCCGGCACTGCGTGAAGAACCGAACAACAACAACTCATCAATCGGGAAATTTCTTTCATCAAGCACGCGTAGGAATTCTTGTCCTACCGCTCCGCTTGCACCAACAATCGCTACTTTCATCTTTTTAGTGTCTTTTTGTTATGATTAGTATTAAAACAGGAATCAAAATGGAAGATTCCTTTATTGGGCTGCAAAATTAGAACAAATTATGAAAATGATAAGTAAAAACGAAACTTTTTTTGTAAATTTGTCGATAATTTGATACAAACCTTAGTTTTGAACCTTATGAACTTACCCGATATAGGCATTCATCTGCCCATTACAGACCCCACCTGGATATTCTTCCTGGTGCTGATGATTATTCTCTTTGCCCCTATTGTGCTGGGCCGCTTGCGTATTCCCCACATTATCGGAATGATTTTGGCAGGGGTTGTCATCGGCAAGTACGGCTTCAACATCCTGGAACGGGACAGCAGTTTCGAACTGTTCGGCAAGGTGGGTATCTACTACATCATGTTCCTGGCGGGTCTTGAAATGGACTTGGAGAACCTCAAGAAGAACTTGCTGAAAGCGTTGGTGTTCGGTGTACTGACTTTCTGCATTCCCTTTGCCATGGGGATGTGGGTAGGAATGAATGTGCTGGGCTTCGGGGTAGGTGCCTCGATGCTGCTTTCCAGTATCTTTGCTTCGCATACCTTGGTGGCGTACCCTATTGTAGGACGATACGGTATGACCCGGCATGCGTCGGTCTCCATTTCCATCGGGGGTACGATGTTTGCCCTCACGGTGGCATTGTTCATCTTGGCAGGTATTTCGGGAATGTATAGAGGTGAGCTGGATTCGGGCTCGTGGATATGGTTCATCGGCAAGTGTGTGGGCTATTGTGTCTTCGTGTTCCTGGTTTTTCCGCGATTTGCCCGCTGGTTCTTCCGTACCTACGAAGACAATGTGATGCAATATATCTTTGTGCTTTCCTTGGTGTTCCTCAGTGCAGCATTGGCGGAGTTGGCAGGCATGGAAGGTATTTTCGGTGCTTTCTTGGCTGGCTTGGTGTTGAACCGCTTGATTCCGCACGTTTCTCCGTTGATGAACCGCACGGAGTTTGTGGGCAATGCGCTTTTCATCCCGTACTTCCTGATTGGGGTGGGGATGCTCATCAACTTGGGTGCCTTGTTCCATGGAGGGGAGACCATCAAGGTGGTTCTCGTCATGGTCATTGTTGCAACGGTTTCCAAGTGGATAGCTGCCTGGCTCACCCAACTCGTCTATCGCATGTCGAAGGCTTCCCGCCAGATGTTGTTCGGCTTGAGCAATGCCCATGCTGCCGGTGCTTTGGCGATGGTGATGGTCGGTACGAAGATTGAACTGGAACCGGGTGTCTTCTTGATGAACGAGGACATGCTGAATGGGGTGGTCATCATGATTCTTTTCTCCTGCATCATCAGTTCGGTAGTTACGGAACATGCCGCCCGTACCATGGCATTGGCCGAAGAGAATGGTGAAATGGACATGACCCGTGGCAAGGAAGACGAACGCATGATGGTTTCCATTGCCAATCCGGAAACCGTAGAGCCACTTGTGAACATGGCTCTCATGATGCGCGACCCGAAATCGAAAAAGGAACTGTTGGCCGTGACGGTGGAAGTGGAATACGATGAGGCCAAGAAGCAGGCAAAGCTGGCGCAACGACGAAAGAGCCTGGAACAGGCTGCCCGTATAGCCTCGGCAGTAGATGTGCCGATGAAGACCCGATGCCGACTGAGTACGAATGCCGCAACGGGCATCCTGAATACCGCCAGCGAAATGAATGCATCGGAAATCGTTCTTGGTCTTCACCATAAGCACGGCTTGCTGGACTCGTTTCTGGGTAGTTTTGCACAGAGTATCTTGAAAGGTACGCACCGCCAGATGATGGTTATCAAGTGTCTGATACCTGCCAATACGATGCGCCGCATCATGGTGGCTGTCCCTCCGAAGGCGGAGTTCGAAGCTGGATTCTACAAGTGGGTGGAACGTGTGGCACGTATCGGTGGTCAGTTGGGATGCCGTGTACACTTCTGGGCACATCCTGATACCCTCCAACGCATCAGCGGATACATGAACCGTTTCCATGGAAGCGTACGGGTGGAATTCTCGCCGATGGACGATTGGGATGATTTGTTGCTCATCAGCAGCAAGGTGGCATTCGATCACTTGATGGTCATCGTCTGTGCACGTAAGGGGGCCATCTCGTATCAGCCTTCCTTCGAAGAATTGCCGAATCAGATTACCAAATATTTCTCGAACAACAGCTTGATGCTGATTTATCCTGACCAGTTGGGCGACCCGTTGGAGAACTTCACTTTCTCCAGCCCGCGTAGTCAGGCTGAAAACCGCCTCTATGACCAAGTGTCGAAGTGGGTATACAAGTGGATGAAGAAAGGAGATGAACAAGGATGAGTGAAAAGATGATAGAAATACAAGGCATAACCAAGAGTTTCGGTGAGCTGCAAGTGCTGAAAGGCATAGACCTGATAATAAATAAAGGTGAAGTGGTGAGCATTGTCGGTCCCAGTGGGGCAGGGAAGACCACTTTGCTTCAAATCATGGGTACGCTGGACAAGGCGGATGCAGGTTCAGTGGTCATCAATGGCGTGGAAGTAGGGAAACTGAAGGAAAAGGAATTGTCGGCTTTCCGTAACAAGCAGATAGGATTCGTGTTCCAGTTCCATCAGTTGTTGCCCGAGTTCACGGCTTTGGAGAATGTCATGATACCTGCCTTGATAGGCGGAATGTCTTCGGGTGAGGCTAGCCGCAAGGCCAAGGAAACATTGGCGTTTCTAGGATTGGCTGAACGGGCATCGCACAAGCCGGCAGAGCTGTCGGGTGGAGAGAAGCAGAGGGTAGCTGTAGCCCGTGCGCTCATCAACCATCCTGCGGTCATCTTTGCCGATGAACCGTCGGGTAGCTTGGATAGCAAGAACAAGGAAGAACTTCACCAGCTCTTCTTCGACCTTCGCGAACGTTTGGGACAGACCTTCGTCATCGTCACCCACGATGAAGGGTTGGCGCAATTGACCGACCGTATCATTCATATGGTGGATGGAAAGATAGTATAATATTCTCCCCCCCCTTCACAAGGGGGAAGTAAGAGAATTGTCAATGTTCCGGAAATGCTTCTTTCAGAATTGCTTGGGCACGTTCAAGGTCTTTTTCGAAAACGAGCACATCAATATCAAATCCACGTAAAGCGGTCATCACTTGATTGGTCAGCTCCCCTTGCAGCATGGATTCGATGCCTTGGTCTTTCAGTATGTCCTGAAGCATGTGCGCTTGCACATGGTCTTGGAAAGAAGTCAGTCTGACGGTCTTCATAATCGTAAGTTTTTGGTGAAATCTATGTGTAAAGATAAGGTTTTTCCGTATCTTTGGCAAAAAATTATAGCTAATGAATGTTATATTAGGAAAATACAACCAATTGGAAGTGGTGAAGGAAGTGGATTTCGGTATCTACCTCGATGGGGGAGACGATGGCGAAATCTTGTTGCCTACCCGCTATGTGCCCGAAGGATGCAAGCCGGGCGATATGCTCAATGTGTTCATCTACCTCGACAATGAGGAACGTCTCATCGCCACCACCTTGGAACCGAAGGTGCAAGTGGACGAGTTCGCTTGTCTGGAAGTGGCGTGGGTCAATGAATATGGCGCTTTCCTCGACTGGGGACTGATGAAGGACCTCTTCGTGCCTTTCCGCGAACAGAAGATGAAGATGCAGAAAGGTCATCGCTACGTCATCCACGCCCATGTGGACGAGGACAGCTACCGCATCATGGCATCAGCCAAGGTAGAGAAATTCCTTTCGAAGGAGATGCCTCCCTACCAACCGGGAGAGGAAGTGGAAGTGATGGCATGGCAGAAGACTGACCTCGGATACAAGGTGATTGTCGATAACCAATTCAGCGGATTGGTCTATCAGAAGGAAATCTTCAAGGCTTTGGAACCGGGAATGAAGATGCCGGCCTACGTCCGCCAAGTACGCGAGGACGGTAAGATTGACCTCACCCTCCAGAAGGACGGTATGGGAAAGGTAGGCGACTTCAGTGCCGAACTCCTGCAATACATCAAGAGTCAAGGAGGCCATACCCCCTTGAACGACAAGAGTGCTGCCGAAGACATTTACGATACTTTCGGTGTGAGCAAGAAGACATTCAAGAAGGCCGTAGGAGACCTTTACAAGAAACGTCTCATCGTTTTGGTGGAAGACGGGATTCGGTTGGCATAAAAATATGGGGGCATTTGATAAGAAATGCCCCCATATTTTCACAACACCAACGGCACGCCCTTGTAGAAATCCAGAATCTTGCTCCTGTACATAAACTCGTACTTCGCCTGAACACCATCGGATAAAGCCTTCATCCAGGCGGTACGCATTTCGTTGTATTCCGTGGCAGATGCCTTGCCGTTGGCGTACTTCTCGCTCATCAAGCGGAAGGATGCTTCTGCCGATTCGCTTGCCGACTGGCTGCTCTTGTACTTGCTTTCTGCGGCCAAGGCATTGTAATACGCCTGCTGGATTTCCTTGTAGAGTGCTTTCTTGCTCTCTTCCAATTGCCAGGACAGGGCGGTGTGCTGGATGCGGGCGCTCTTTACCCGATTGCGTGTCTGGAACCGGTTGAATATAGGTATGCTCAGTGAGAACTGGAGATACTTGTTCATGTTCTGGTCCCATTGTGTACTGAAAGGTGCATTCTCGATGCCCGACAAATGATAATAGTTCGTTCCGATGCCTGCTCCGAAAGAGAGTTGTGGGTAATAACCGCTCTGAGCTATCTTGATGCTTTTTTCGGCTCCTTGCAGGCGGTATTGGGCGGCCTTGATGGCAGGTTTGTTCATCATGGCTTGCGCATAGACCTCCTCGGGCATGGACAAGTCGGCGGTAAAACCATCGATGTCGGGTACACTGATTCGGAAATTTTCAGGAGAAGGCAATTCCAGCATCTGGCTTAAATCGAGCAAGGCCAACTGGTGGTTGTTCTCGGCTTGTACCAGTGAGAGTTGGTCTTGTGCCAAGCGGGACTTGGCTTCCAGTATTTCTGCTTCAGAGGCTTTTCCGTTCTGGAAGAAAGCGACCTTTCTGTCCAATTGTTCTTGACTCAATGCCACTTGGTTACGGGCTATCTTCGTCAGTTCCTCGTTGAACAACACTTGCAGGAAATAGGAAGCCACCTGGATGCTGATGTCTTCCTTGGCTTTTGCCAAATCCTCGGTGGCGGCTTTCAGGTTCAGTTTGTTCAAAGCGATGTTGTTGGGTATCTGCATCCCGGTAAAAAGGGGAATGTTAGTACCCAAGGAGAAATTGGTATTCCGCGTGTTACGGTTTCCGTAAGTATTGTCGGCTTGCAAGGCGCGTCCGAAGTTGAAGGATTGGCCGATGTTTCCGTTCAGGTTGGGCATACGGCTCCATTGGGCGGTGTTCAGTTCCACTTCGCTTTGGTTTCGGGCGGCTTCCTTCTGCTTGATGCTGAGGTTGTGCTCGATGGCATGGGTGATGCATCGTTGCAAATCCCATGTTTCCTGTGCCTGAAGCTGGAAAGCTCCCAGGAGGGTCAGGCTGAGGCTGATAACTGTTCTCTTCATGGATTATGCTCCTTTCTGTGCGCCACGCACCTTTTGTCCTTCGGTCAGACCTTGTTTGATTTCTATCCGGATGCCGTCGCTCATGCCCGTAGTGACCGGTTGGCGATGGAACTTCTGTTCGGGCACGCTGTCCGTCAGTATATATATAAAGGTAGAATCTCCACTGAACTCGATGGTGCTTTCAGGAACGGTCAGCACCTGGTGTGCGCGTTCCAGCACAATTTCGGCATTGGCGCTATATCCCGAACGGACGGTGATGGTGTCCGGCACATGGATAGCCGCCTTGATTTCGAATTGATTGGCTCCATTCTCTTCTACACCTTTGGGGGAGATGTATTCCAGTTCCGCATCGAAAGCCATGTTCTGCAAGGCTCCCAAGGTGATTTTCACGGGCATTCCTTCGTGAAGGAGCCCCACTTCGGTTTCGTCGATGTTTCCACGGAAGATGAGGTCGTTCATATCCGCCACGGTGGCAATGGTGGTGCCATCGTTGAAGGTATTGCTCATGATGACCGAGTTCCCTTCCTTGATAGGCACATCCAGAATCAGTCCGTCGATGGTCGAACGGATGAGGGTGCTACTGAAGGAAGCGCTGTTCTGCGTAATCCCTTCCTTGACAATCTGCAGGTTGTCCTTGGCGGTTTGCAGCTCCTCGCGGGCTTGCTTCACGTTCACTTCGCTCTTTTCGTATTCTTCGGCACTGATGAGCTTCTGTCCGTACAAGGTCTTCATGCGTTCGAAATCCGTTTCACTTTGTCGGGCATTGATTTCGGCCAAGCGAACACGGCTTTCGGCGGCATTCAGTTGGCCGAGTTCAGGAATCACCTTGACCTTGGCTATCACTTCGCCTTTCTTGACGGTTTCACCCGCTTCCTTGTACACCACATCGATGATGCCCGAAATCTGTGGTTTGATGAGGATTTCATCACGCGGTTCAATCTTTCCCGTCGCTACGGTTGTCTTTTCCAAGTCGGCAATCGTAGTAGTCAGTGTTTCATACACCAGTGTTTCAGGTTTCGACTTTTGATAAAGGAAGCCGAATGTTCCCAAGAAGATAAAGCCGACAAGAATCAGTGCGGCTATTTTTACGTACTTTTTCATATTTGATGTTTGTTTATATTATTCAACTCATAACTCACAACTCATAACTCACAACTCAAACTCATTCATCCCGAATCGCTTCTATCGGCTTGATAGCCATGGCCCGATAAGCAGGAGCCAGTCCTGCCAGCATACCCAGGACAAGGAGGATGACACAAGCCCCAATCGCCATCCAGAAGCTGATTTGGAAATGTGCCGGTGTGTCCGATTGGGCGGTTCCCATTTCCAGTATCTGAAGCACGAAGACCGCGAAGGAGATGCCCATCATGCCCGCCAGGGTGGTGAGTACCATGCTTTCCGAAAGGATTTGGCTCATGATGTCCCGTGGCTTGGCACCGATGGCCCGACGGATGCCTATCTCCGTGGTTCGCTCCTTGACCGTGACCATCATGATGTTGCTTACCCCGATGGCACCGGCCAATAGAGTACCCAGTCCCACCATCCAACTCAAGATTTTGATGCCCTTGAAGAGATTGTCCACCATGCCGAACAAAGCTTCCGCATTCACATTCATGACGGCTTGCTTGTCCTCCGGATGTATCAGGTGCGCTTGTTTCAGTATCGGTTCGATGCGTGCCTGAATATCCTTGATGGAATGTCCCGGACGGGCGGTATAGCACAACAGTTGGATTTCGTTACCGAAATTGTAATTCTGTTGCATGGTGGTGAACGGGATGGTGATGGTGGTAGGAGGCCAACCGTTCACGCTCATGTTGCCGGACGAAGTGTTGACCCCTATCACTTGATAATAAATGCCATTCGCATTGATGAACTTACCACAAGGATTGCTCCCGTCGGGGAAGAGCGTCTCGTAGATTTGCTTCCCTATTACGCACACCTTCCTTTGCTCTTTCACGTCGATGTGATTGATGAAGCGTCCCATGGTGAGAGTAGGAGTTTCAATCTCGGCATATTCCGGATATACTCCCTTCATGGAACACGATCTGCTTTCATGCTTGTCGTAGGTGGCTTTGATGCCCCAACGGGCATTGCTCGGAGTCAGGATGTCCAACTCAGGAACGGCTCTTCGGACACGTTCCACATCCTTGATTTCCAACGACCAATACCTTCCTTTCCGGAATCCCTTGTATGCCTTTCCGGTCTGGTTGCTTCCTGTAAATCCCGAATTGGTGGCAAATCCTTCGAAGTTGCTCGACATCATGTCCTGGATTCCTTGGCTTCCCCCCATGAGAGCCACCAGCATGAAGATGCCCCAAAAGACACCGAACGCAGTCAGGAAACTCCGCGTCTTGTTTCGGGTAATGGTGATGAGAATCTCTTCCCATCGGTCTATGTCAATTCTAAACAATCTCATAACTCACAACTCATAACTCATAACTTATAACTCATAACTCAACATCATCCTCTCAAAGCCTCAATGGGTCGTATCATGACGGCTTTTCGGGCCGGGAAGAATCCTGCCAAGGTGCCTGCAATAATCAAGGTCAAGGTAGCTTGGATAGCGATTTGCAAGTCCACCGTCGGGTTGACGAATACTGTGGCCGATGCTACTCCTATGTCCATCACCTGTTCTCCGGCCACCTTATTCATATATTCGGTTACGGCTATGCCTGCTATCATCCCGATATACCCGAACAGGGTGGTGATGGTGATACTCTCGGCAATGATGAGTGTCAGAATGGAATATGGCTTGGCTCCCAATGCCTTCCGGATGCCGAACTCGTGGGTGCGCTCCTTGACGGTGATGAGCATGATGTTGCTTACTCCCACAATGCCACTGAGCAGGGTGAAGATACCGATAACCCAGATGGAGGTACGGAGGAGGTCGCTGGCCGTTTGTTGTTGCAGGTATTGGCTGAAGCGGTTCCATACCCAGATGGCACTTCGGTCTTCGGCATCGAATTGCTTCACCTTCGAGATGGCCGAACGATATTCCTTCTCGAAAGCTTCGCTACCGGGCAAGTCGGTTATGTCCTTGGTGAGGAATACCAACGAGCCCACTCCATCACCTTTATTATATATAAGTTGGAGAGTGGTGTAGGGAAGGTAGGCGGTAGGCGAGAATTCTTCCATCGGAGTGGTGTAGATGCCTACCACCTGATAGGCGATGCCACTGGCGTTGATGTGCTTGCCGATGGCTTTCTCCTTTTCGTCTCCCATGAGCATTTCCACCGTCTTTTCATGCAGGACGATGACTTTTCGCTTGTCTTCCATGTCCAGTTGGTTGATGAATCGTCCTGCCTTCAGCTTCAGCCCGTTCGTTTCGGGATAGTTGGGCATGACTCCCGTTATCTGGGTAGAAACATGGTCTTGTCGGTAGCTAAGGATGACACCGCCTTGTTCCAGGATGGCACTGGCGTGGGTGACGTGTTCCGTCATCTGTCGGGTCAGTTCCAGCTCTTTCTCGGTCAACTTGATGTTTCTTCCTTCCTTCAGTCCTTGATAAGGCATGCTGGTACGTCCCGGCCAGATTTGGAAAGAATTCATGGCCATGTCTCCGCTCTGTTGTTCGAAAGCGTTCAAAAGTCCGTTTCCGGCACCCAACAATACGATGAGCATGAAGATGCCCCATGCCACGGCAAATCCGGTGAGTGCCGTGCGTAGCTTGTTGCGCTTGATGGTTCCGTATATTTCTTGTATGAAGTCTATCATGTGTGTGTTTTATTTCATGAGTCCGTTGATTCCGAATGGGGAGGACGTGTGGTCCTTGTTCTCTTCTATCCGTTCGATGATGCCATCCTTGATGTGGATAATCTTGTCCGTCTGATTGGCTACACCGCTTTCGTGGGTTACGACTACGATGGTCAAACCTTCCTGTTGGTGCAAGTCTTTCAGGATTTGCATCACTTCGACGGAGGTCTTGCTGTCCAGTGCACCGGTCGGCTCATCGGCCAGGATGATTTGAGGTTTGGTGATAAGGGCACGGGCAATGGCGACACGTTGCTTCTGTCCGCCGGAAAGTTCGTTCGGCATGTGGTGTGCCCAATCCTTCAGCCCCAGTTTGTCCAAGTATTCCAATGCCAGCTGGTTCCGTTTCTTCCGGCTCACTCCCTGGTAGAAAAGGGGAAGCGCCACATTCTCCATGGCATTCTTGAAAGCAATGAGGTTGAACGACTGGAAGATGAAGCCTATCATCCGGTTCCGGTATTCGGCACTTCGGGTTTCGCTCAGGTTCTTGATGAGCGTGCCGTTCAGGTAATAGTCGCCCGAATCATAGTTGTCGAGAATCCCCAATATATTTAATAAGGTAGACTTTCCCGAGCCGGAAGCTCCCATGATGGACACGAACTCTCCCTTGTGAATATCCAATGTGATACCTTTCAAGACATGCAAAGGTGCTCCATTATTATAGGTTTTGTTGATATTTTCCAAATGTATCATTGCGATAAAATCTATGTGTTTGTTTATTAGACGGGGTGAAGATATAAAAAGTTGCATTAGTGTGCGAAATAATTGGGAAAAAATTTGCTCGCTTTTTTAGCATTCCGTACATTTGTGCATTAAATAACTAACCTTTAAATTAATATATCATGGTAACAAACATGGAAAAACCCTACGTTGTAGGTATGGATATCGGTGGTACTAATACAGTATTTGGTATTGTTGACCAACGTGGTAACGT
>JAFTTU010000003.1 GCA_017466635.1 Bacteroides sp. | reverse complement strand
GGCTCAGCTGAAGCTCAGATTGCATTGTTTTCATACCGTATTTCTCACCTGACTGAGCACCTTAAGCTCAACAGAAAAGATTATAGCACTGAAAGAGCATTGACAACTTTGGTAGGTAAGCGTCGTGCTTTGTTGAACTACTTGAAGGATCGCGATATCAACAGATACCGTGCTATCGTTAAGGCTCTTGGCTTGCGTAAGTAATTTCTTGCTTACGGCGAAGACATTAAAAAACCTCGGTTTCAGATTGAAACCGAGGTTTTTTTGTTTATTTACTAGGATAAACCAAATTCGCTTCGGTGATATTCTCCAATACTTCGTGCAAATACTTGGCCGATTCCCACTTCGCCATCGGAAGGTCGTGAAGCAAGTAATTACCACAATCCTTCGGAGCAGTTCCCGGTACTTCACCTTCGAACTCTGCCACAAAACGGAAGGTTTCCTGCATCAGTTCCACGATATCCTTCGATTCCAGGTCGCCCTTCATCAACAGATAATTACCAGTCAGACAGCCCATTGGTCCCCAATAAACAATCTTGTCTGCCCATGTAGGATGATTGCGGAGGTAAGTAGCTGCCAAATGTTCAATCGTATGCAAAGCTCCTTGTCCCAAAGCCGGCTCACGATTCGGCTCTTTCATTCGGATATCGAAAGTAGTAACAACTTCTTCGCCTAACTGGTCTTTACGGGACACATAAATGCCACGCAACAAGCGGATGTGGTCAATGGTAAAACTTGGTATGGTCTTCATATTGAGTTATGAGTTATAAGTTATGAGTTCTTTATTTGGTTGGGTAGTGAATCGAGGAATGCTTTGGTCACACCGAATGAACGGTCGGCCATTTCTCCCCAGAAATTCGTATATTGTTCCCAATGGTTTTCTGCTCCCGGGGTATCACTGATGATACGGAAACTGATGAACGGTACCTTATATATATAACACACCTGAGCGATGGAAGCCGATTCCATATCTACCGCAAGGCCTTCTGGGAAGTTTCCCTTGATTTCATTCAGTTCCTTACGGTCGGTGATGAACTTGTCGCCTGTACAAATCAAGCCACCATGGATAGCTGTATCTGTATCCAATGACATGGCACAATTAAATAATGTTTGGTTACCTTCAAACATCGCCGGCATCCCTTGAATCTGTCCGTAAGCATTGCCGTCACCACACCAGACATCGTGATACACGATGGCTGAGCTGGCCACTACATCCATCACTTTCAGACAAGTGTCTATACCACCTGCCACTCCGGTACTGATGATACAATCCGGTTGGTAATTCCGAATCAACTCCACTGCACCTGCCGCCGCATTCACCTTTCCAATGCCGCATTGGGTCAGAATAATCGTATTGTTCTTGATCTTTCCTACGGTATAGGCATAGATACCTTCAGTATGTTCCTGCTTGTCTTCCAGCAGTTGCGCCACTTGCCGGTGCTCCGAACTCATGGCAGTAATGATTCCTATTTTCATAAAAAAGTTTTATTTCAAATGCAAATGTAGGCAAATTTTAGGAGTTATCGTATCTTTGTACCCTTAAATAAAAAGATTTATAGTTATGAATGCATTCAAGAGAATTCTCCCCGATATCATTGCCGTCATGGTGTTTGCAGTGATTTCGTTCGCTTACTTCTGTCCTGCGGTAACCGAAGGACGTATTCTTTCACAACACGACGCTGTGGCCGGTATCGGTGCCGGACAGGAAGGAAAGGAATACCATGAACGGACCGGTGAACGTACCCGTTGGACGAACTCCATCTTCGGAGGGATGCCGACTTATCAGATGGCACCTAGTTACGACTCTACCGACTGGTTGAAGGGAATCGAAAATCTATATCATTTGTACTTGCCTACCTATGTATGGTATGTATTTGTCATGTTATTGGGATTCTACATCTTGCTCCGTGCATTCAACTTCAAGGTGTGGATGGCAGGATTGGGAGCCATCGTATGGGCGTTCTCTTCCTATTTCTTCATCATCATAGCCGCCGGACACATCTGGAAATTCATTACTTTGGCTTATATACCGCCTACCATTGCCGGTATGGTGCTTTGCTACCGTGGCAAATACTTGTTGGGAGGATTGGTGACTGCCCTGTTTGTAGCGTTGCAGATTTCTTCCAACCACGTACAGATGAGCTATTACTTCCTGTTCGTGATGCTGTTCATGGCCATCGCTTATGGCGTACAGGCCTATCAGCAGAAGACATTGCCTGCTTTCTGGAAATCGACGGGCGTGTTGGTAGCAGCAGGTATCTTGGGTATCTGCATCAACCTGTCCAACCTTTACCATACTTATGAGTATAGCAAGGAATCCATGCGTGGCAAGAGCGAATTGGTCAAGGAGAACTCTGCCAACCAGACAGGTAGCGGATTGGAACGCGACTACATCACCCAGTGGAGTTATGGCATCGGCGAAACTTTCTCGTTGATGGTACCGAATGTAAAGGGTGGTGCTTCTGTTCCTTTGGCGGCCAACGAAAAAGCCATGGAAAAAGCCAATCCTATGTATGGAAGCATCTATAGCCAATTGGGCCAATATTGGGGCGAACAGCCGGGAACATCCGGACCGGTGTACGTGGGTGCATTCGTCATGTTCCTGTTCATCTTAGGACTGTTTATCGTCAAAACTCCGATGAAATGGGCACTTTTGGCTGCTACCGTCTTGTCCATCCTTCTTTCATGGGGTAAGAACTTCATGGGCTTTACCGATTTCTTCATCGACTATGTACCGATGTATAATAAGTTCCGTGCGGTATCCTCCATCTTGGTCATCGCCGAGTTTACCGTTCCTTTGTTGGCGATGTTGGCATTGAAAGAAGTGGTCGCTTCCCCTTCTCTTATTAAGGAACGCAAGAAGGATTTCTTTATCAGCTTCGGGTTGACCGGTGGCTTGACACTCTTGTTTGCCTTAGTGCCAAAGGTCTTCTTCTCCTCGTATGTATCGACCATGGAGATGAATGCACTGCAAGGGATTCCGGCAGAGCAGTTGGTTCCATTGTTGGCCAATCTGGAAGAAGTACGCATGAGCCTGTTTACCTCAGACGCTTGGCGAAGCTTCTTCATTATCCTGACAGGTGCCGGACTCGTCTGGGCATACGGCATGGGCAAGCTGAAGCAAACGGTCCTGATAGGTGCTTTGGCAGTACTTTGCCTGGTAGACATGTGGGATGTGAACAAGCGCTACTTGTACGATGAACAGTTTGTGGAAAAGCAACAACAGACTCAGAGCTTCCAACAGACCGAAACCGACAAGATGATTCTGGAAGACGAAACCTTGGATTATCGCGTGCTGAACTTGGCATCGAATACCTTCAATGAAAACAATACAGCCTATTGGCACAAGAGCGTAGGTGGTTATCATGCTGCCAAGCTCCGTCGCTATCAGGAAATGATAGAAGAACACATTTCCGGAGAAATGAGCGGCTTGTACAAGGCGGTAGCCGATGCCGGTGGTGAGATGGAATTACTGAATCCGGCAGACTTCCCTGTTCTGAACATGCTGAACACCCGTTACTTCATCTTCCCGCTCCAAGGCGGGCAGACCGTACCATTGCTGAACCCGTTTGCCATGGGTAATGCCTGGTTTGTAGACGAAGTGCAGTACGTAAGCAATGCCAATGAAGAGATAGAAGCTATCCACGAGTTGGACCCGGCTCATCAGGCAGTAGTTGACAAGAAGTTCCAAGAAGCCGTCCAGCCGATTGTTTCCGACTCAACAGCCACCATCCAATTGGTAGCTTACGAGCCAAACTACTTGAAGTACGAAGTCAATTCCGAGAAGGGTGGTACGATAGTATTCTCAGAAATCTATTACCCGGGTTGGCAATCCACCATCGACGGTCAAGCAGTTCCTCACGGACGTGCCAACTATATTCTCCGTGCCATGAATGTACCGGCAGGCAAGCATGTGGTAGAATTCACCTTCGACCCCGCTTCCTTGCATACGACAGAAACCATCGCCTTCATTGCATTAGGTTTATTGGTCTTGTTGGCAATAGCCGCAGCATTCTTTGCTTGGAAGAAGAAATAAGAAGACAACAGTGAGAAAAAATAGGGAAAGCAAACCCTATTTCTCACTGAAAAATACTAACTTTGCATCCAAATATATAGGTATAGTATGCAAGATATCAGAAACATTGCCATCATTGCCCACGTTGACCATGGTAAAACTACCCTTGTGGACAAGATGATGTTGGCGGGACACTTGTTCCGCAATGACCAGACCAATGGCGAATTAGTATTGGATAACAATGATTTGGAACGCGAAAGAGGGATAACCATCCTCTCGAAAAACGTTTCCATCAATTATAACGGTACCAAAATCAATATCATTGATACCCCGGGCCACGCCGACTTCGGTGGGGAAGTGGAACGTGTATTGAATATGGCCGACGGCTGTATCTTGTTGGTCGACGCCTTTGAAGGACCGATGCCTCAGACACGCTTCGTACTCCAGAAGGCTTTACAAATCGGGCTGAAGCCGATTGTGGTGGTGAACAAGGTGGACAAGCCGAACTGCCGACCGGAAGAAGTGTACGAAATGGTATTCGACCTCATGTTCAGCCTCAACGCTACAGAAGACCAATTGGACTTCCCGGTGATTTATGGTTCTGCCAAGAACAACTGGATGGGTGAAGACTGGCAGACTCCAACCGACAGCCTCACTCCGCTGCTCGACACCATCGTGAAGCACATTCCTGCTCCGGAACAGCTGGAAGGTACACCGCAAATGTTGATTACCTCCCTCGATTACTCGGCTTATACCGGCCGTATCGCCGTGGGTCGCGTCCATCGTGGCACCTTGAAGGAAGGCATGAGCATCACCTTGGCAAAGCGTGACGGCACCTTCGTAAAATCAAAAATCAAGGAACTGAATACATTCGAAGGTCTTGGCCGCAAGAAGGTGGAATCGGTATCTTCGGGTGACATCTGTGCCATCATCGGTGTAGAAGGCTTTGAAATCGGTGATACTATCTGCGACTTTGAAAATCCGGAAGCATTGCCACCGATTGCCATCGACGAACCGACCATGAGCATGCTCTTTACCATCAACGACTCTCCATTCTTCGGAAAGGAAGGTAAGTTTGTGACTTCCCGCCACATTCACGACCGCCTTCAGAAGGAACTGGACAAGAACTTGGCTCTCCGTGTCCGCAAGACCGAAAACGAAGACGGCAAGTGGATTGTATCTGGCCGTGGGGTGCTCCACCTTTCGGTTCTGATCGAAACCATGCGTCGTGAAGGATACGAATTGCAGGTAGGACAACCACAGGTTATCTACAAGGAAATAGACGGTGTGAAGTGTGAACCGATTGAAGAGCTGACCATCAGTGTTCCGGAAGAATTTGCCAGCAAGATGATTGATATGGTGACTCGCCGCCGTGGGGAAATGACTTCCATGGAAACGCAAGGCGACCGCGTGAACATTGAATTCGACATGCCTTCGCGTGGTATCATCGGTTTGAGAACCAACGTATTGACTGCATCGCAAGGAGAAGCCATCATGGCTCACCGCTTCAAGGAATACCAACCTTACAAGGGGGATATCGAACGCCGCAGCAACGGTTCCATGATTGCCATGGAAAGCGGTACTGCCTTTGCATACGCCATCGACAAGTTGCAAGACCGTGGTAAATTCTTCATCTATCCGCAGGATGAAGTGTATGCCGGTCAGGTTGTGGGTGAGCATGTCCATGAAAAGGATTTGGTCATCAACGTCACCAAGTCAAAGAAATTGACCAACATGCGTGCATCGGGTTCGGACGACAAGGCCCGCATCATTCCACCGGTTGTATTCTCGCTCGAAGAAGCGTTGGAATACATCAAGGCCGATGAATATGTAGAAGTAACGCCTAAGAGCATGCGTATGCGTAAGGTGATTTTGGACGAATTGGAACGCAAGCGTGCCAACAAAGAATAAGAATTAGAATTAGACTAGACTAACAAACTATGAACAATTTGCCTACAGTAACGAAGAATCTGCTGATTATCAACGTCCTGTGCTTCTTTGGAGGCATCGTGGCGAAACGATACGGAATCGACTTGAACGATGTCCTTGGACTGCACTTTTTCCTGGCTTCGGACTTCAAGCTTTTCCAGTTGGTCACTTATATGTTCATGCATGCCGACTTCCAGCACATTTTCTTCAACATGTTTGCTGTATGGATGTTTGGACGCACACTTGAACAAGTTTTAGGTCCTAAGCGTTTCCTTACATATTATATGGTGTGCGGCATTGGTGCCGGTTTGGTACAGGAAGTCATCCAGTACATCCAATATGCTACTGAATTGTCGCATTACAGTGGAGTGGATACAGGCATAGCGGTGATTCCGATGCAAGAGTATCTGAACCTGATGACCACAGTAGGCGCTTCAGGAGCTGTATATGGCATTTTGTTGGCATTTGGCATGTTGTTCCCCAACACGCAGATGTTCGTCTTTCCGATACCTTTCCCCATCAAAGCGAAGTTCTTCGTGATTGGTTATGCCGTGATTGAATTATTTGCCGGATTGGGAGCTTCAGGCGACGGTATTGCACACTTTGCACACCTGGGAGGAATGATATTCGGGTTCTTCCTGATGTTGTATTGGCGAAAAAAGAACAACAATGGGCAATTTTATATCTGATTTGAAGAATAGCTTTAACCGGGGCAACATCAGTCTGCAATTCATATATATTAATGTAGGCGTGTTTGTTGTCACTACATTGATTAGCGTCTTTCTGATGCTTTTCAATTGGGATGCAACCTCTTGGTGGGAATACCTGGAATTACCGGCTTGGATGCCGTTGTTCCTGTCCCAACCTTGGTCTTTGGTCACCTACATGTTCCTTCATGCAGGGATATTGCATCTGTTGTTCAACATGTTGTGGTTGTATTGGTTCGGACAATTGTTCCTTTCCCTCTACTCTGCACGCCATTTCCGCGGTCTTTACATACTGGGAGGTCTGTGCGGTGGCTTGCTCTACATGTTGGCATACAATGTGTTCCCTTACTTCAGCAACTACCTTATTGGCTCCTTCCTGTTGGGTGCATCGGCCTCGGTATTGGCCATTGTAGTAGCAACAGCTGTGCGTTCACCGGAATATCGAGTGAACTTTATGCTTATCGGAGCTGTTAGATTAAAGTACGTTGCTCTTTTTGTGGTGTTGACCGACTTGTTGTTCGTGACCTCCGGCAATGGAGGCGGACACATCGCCCATCTGGGTGGTGCTTTGGCAGGTTGGTGGTTTGCTGCAAGCCTGCAGAAAGGAATCGATATCACCGGATGGATAAACAAGGTATTCGATTGGTTATCAGGCGGTATCCAATTCAAACGACCCGCCAAGAAGCCAAAAATGAAAGTAGAAAAAGGCGGCAAAGCTGCCGATTATGAATACAATGCCCGCAAAAAGCAACAAAGTGAAGAAATAGACCGGATTCTGGACAAGTTGAAGAAATCGGGATATGGTAGTCTCACTACGGAAGAAAAAAAGAGTCTGTTTGATGCCAGCAAAAGATAAGGAATGAGATATATAGGTGCGTTATTGGGATATATACTACTGGGAATCAATGCCGTAGTTTCGGCATTGATGCTTTTTGTGGCTTACAGCCCTTATCTGGACCCTCAATCATACCCGATTCTTTCCTGTGCAGGATTGTTTTTCCCGATATTCCTTATGCTGAACATAGGCTTTCTGTTTTTATGGGTGGTTATTTACCGAAGATATGCACTTCTCCCTTTGGTTACTTTAATCACCTGTTGGAATGCTTTTCAGACTTACTTCCCCATTAATCTATCTGTAGGCGAAGTCCCGGAGGGAGCCATCAAGATTCTTTCCTACAACACACGGGCATTCGGTGAGATGAAAGCTCATACCAAGGAAAAGCCGAATGAGGTTTTAGCGTATTTGCAGAACAGTGATGCAGACATCATTTGTTTACAGGAATACATCTATGGAGGAAAACTTCCGAAAAAGGATATCGATTATGCGTTAAAGGAGTACCCTTACAAACATTATTTTAAGTTAGAGAAGGGATGGAATGGATTAGGATGCTATTCACGTTATCCGATCCTTTCTGCTAAGCAAATCAAGTTTGACAATAACATGAACGGTTCAATCCTATATAATATAAAGGTAGGAAATGACACGTTGTGTGTCGTCAACAACCATTTGGAATCCAACCGGATTTTGGATTCTGATGTAGAAGCATATCACGCTATGCTGGAATCACCCAATAGCAAGACAATCGTTTCCGGATCAAAACAACTGCTGAAAAAGCTTTCAAATGCAACGGCAATTAGAGCAGAGCAAGCCGATACTGTGGTAGATATCATCAAGAACTCCAGGAAAAAGTATGTAATAGTTTGTGGTGACTTCAATGATACCCCAGTTTCTTATACCCATCATGCCTTTAACCAAATATTGAAGGATGCTTTTGTAGAAGCGGGCAATGGTTTGGGTATTTCATACAACCGAAACCGCATGTATGTTCGGATAGACCATATTCTGACAAGCAAAGACATGGAAGTCCATGATTGCCAAGTGGACAACTCCATCAAAGCATCCGACCACTACCCCATTTGGTGCCATGTTTCCTTGAAATAAGACAGGATTTCCAAGCGTACAGACCACGTTTACAGCCTTTTTTATACCAAAATGAATAAATATTTCCATTTTACACCGTCTGATTGTGAAAAAAACTCTATATTTGCAACCTTGTATAAACTAGGAATTAATCAAAAGTAAAAATAATAAATTTAAAAGTAAAATGCAGAACAAAGGATTTGTAAAAGTTTTCGCGTTTGCGCTTACCCTTGTGTGCTTGTTTTACCTCTCATTTTCTTTTGTAACCCGTCATCACATGGCGAAGGCTGCAGAAGATCCTAAGGGTGAAACTCACTACCTTGATTCTATGCAGAATGAAAAGGTATACTTGGGTGCCTATACGCTGAAACAATGTCGTGAGATGGAAATCGGCCTCGGTTTGGACTTGAAGGGCGGTATGAACGTTATCCTGGAAGTGTCTGTTCCTGATGTTGTGAAAGCATTGGCAGATCACAAGGCTGACGAAGCATTCAACAAGGCAGTTGCCGAAGCTGCCAAGCAGTCTATCACCAGTCAGGACGACTACATTACATTGTTTATTAGAGAGTACAAAAAGCAAGCTCCGCAAGGAACATTGGCAGAGTTGTTCGCAACTCAACAGTTGAAGGATAAGGTCAACACTCGTAGCACTGACGCCGAAGTAGAAAAGGTGTTGCGCGAAGAAGTTCAGGCTGCTATCGACAACTCATACAATGTGTTGCGTACACGTATCGACCGCTTTGGTGTGGCTCAGCCAAACATCCAGACATTGGAAGGCAAGATGGGTCGTATCATGGTGGAATTGCCGGGTATCAAGGAACCGGAACGTGTTCGTAAGCTCCTCCAAGGTTCTGCAAACCTCGAATTCTGGGAAACTTATAACTCAAACGAAATCGTTCCTTATTTGCAGTCTGTTGACAACAAGTTGCGTGAAGTATTGGCTATTGCCGGTAGCGAAGAAGCTGCTCCTGCTGAAGCAGAAGAAAAGGCTGCAGTATCTGCAACAGACAGCTTGGCTGCTGCCTTGAAGGGTGACGCTGCCAACAACGAAGCTGTAGTGGCTCAGATGAAGAAGGAACATCCGTTGGCTTCTATCCTCCAGTTGGGCGGCTACGGTAGCACAGTGGGTATCGCTAACTACAAGGATACCGCTGAAGTAAACCGTTTGTTGGCTACCAAGGAAGCACAGGCTATTTTGCCGAAGGACCTCAGCTTGAAGTGGGGTGTGAAGGCGATGGACAAGTCTGGTCAGTTGTTCGAACTGTTCGCTATCAAGGTGACAGAACGTAACGGCAAGGCTCCATTGGAAGGTGACGTAATCACTGACGCACGCAACGACTACGACCAATACAACAACCCGACTGTTAGTATGTCAATGAATACAGACGGATCACGTCGTTGGGCTACTTTGACCAAGAACAACGTCGGTCGTGCCATCGCTATCGTATTGGACGGTTATGTATATAGCGCTCCAAACGTAAACAGCGAAATCACTGGTGGTAACTCACAGATTTCTGGTAGCTTTACTCCGGAAGAAACCCTCGACTTGGCTAACGTATTGAAGTCTGGTAAGATGCCAGCTCCAGCACGTATCGTTCAGGAAGACATTGTTGGTCCGTCACTCGGTCAGGAATCTATCAACCAAGGTATCGTGTCATTCGTTGTGGCATTGATTCTGTTGATGATTTACATGTGTTCTATGTACGGTGTCATTCCGGGTATGGTTGCTAACTGCGCATTGTTCGTGAACTTCTTCTTCACATTGGGTATCCTTACTTCATTCCAAGCTGCCTTGACCATGTCTGGTATCGCCGGTATGGTGTTGTCACTCGGTATGGCAGTGGATGCTAACGTGTTGATTTACGAACGTACCAAGGAAGAATTGAGAGCAGGCAAGACTACTAAGGCTGCTTTGGCTGACGGTTACTCTAACGCATTCTCAGCTATCTTCGACTCTAACTTGACATCTATCATCACTGGTATCATCCTGTTCTATTTCGGTACAGGTCCTATCCGTGGTTTTGCTACTACCTTGATTATCGGTATCCTCTGTTCGTTCTTTACAGCAGTATTCTTGACTCGCGTAGTATACGAACACTTCATGAACAAGGACAAGTGGTTGAACTTGACATTTACAACCAACATCTCGAAGAATATCATGCGCAACCCGGCTTACAACTTCATGGGTTCTACCAAGAAGGCCTTTACTGTATTCGGTGCAGCAATTGCTATCTGCTTGGTATCATTCTTCGTTCGTGGTTTGGCTCAGAGTATCGACTTCACCGGTGGTCGTAACTTCGTGGTTCAGTTTGAACAACAAGTAGAACCGGAAACTGTTCGTGACCTCTTGAAGACCAAGATTACTGAAGACAACGTTCAAGCTATCGCTTTGGGTACTGACAAGAAGACTATCCGTATCACAACCAACTACCGTATCAACGAAGAATCTCCTACTATCGACTCAGAAGTGGAAGCATTCATCTATGAATCATTGAAGAGCGGTAACTTGTTGGGTGAAGGTACTACATTGGATATCTTCATCGACCGCGACAACCGTACAGGTGGTTCTATTATCAGTTCACAAAAGGTAGGCCCAAGTATCGCTGACGACATCAAGACTTCAGCTATCTGGTCTGTATTGTTCGCTTTGATTGCCATCGGTGCTTACATCTTGCTCCGTTTCCGCAACATCGCGTTCAGTAT
>JAFTTU010000171.1 GCA_017466635.1 Bacteroides sp. | reverse complement strand
ATCTTTCTGCTCAATCAACTCTTGGATATGTTCAAAATCCAATTCTTCAAATTCTTTCATCCTACACGTTCATGTTAATAAAGGTTGTTGGTTCCTTTTTCTACTCTCTATGTTTGGCTTCTGCCAGTGCGACTTCCACCCGGTTGGTCAGTTCTACAAACTCCTGTACGGACAATTGTTCGGGGCGTTTGTTGAAAATCGGGTCGGCGCTTAGCGGGTGACTCTTGTCCAAGATGCTTGAGATGGAATTGCGCAAGGTCTTCCGTCTCTGGTTGAAGGTGGTCTTGACAATCAGCTTGAACAACTTCTCGTCGCATCCCAAGTCGGTGGTTTCGTTGCGTGTCATCCGGATGACGGCACTCTTCACCTTTGGAGGCGGATTGAACACATGTTCATGCACCGTAAAGAGGTATTCCACCTTGTACCAGGCCTGAATCAGTACGCTCAAGATTCCGTAGGTCTTGCTTCCCGGGCCGGCGGCGATGCGTTCTGCCACTTCTTTCTGTATCATCCCGGTACAGCACGGAATCAGGTCCTTGTAGTCCAGCATCTTGAAAAATATCTGGCTCGATATGTTATAAGGGTAATTACCCGTCAGTACAAACGGCTTTCCATCGAAAATGTTTTCCAGCTTCAGCTTCAGGAAGTCGTCTTCGATGATGTGCCCTTCGAGGGCTGCAAAGTTTTCTTTCAGATAAGCCACCGATTCGAAGTCCAGCTCCACGACCTTCACTTTCCGTTCCTTTTTCATCAGGAACTGGGTCAGCACACCCATGCCGGGACCTACCTCCAGAATCGGGAGTTCAGGACACGTGTCCACCGTATCGGCAATGTCGTTGGCGATACCTAAATCCCTTAAAAAGTGCTGTCCCAAGAATTTTTTCGGTTTAACGAGTCCCATTTTAATCTTTTTTACTTAAGTGAATGATTCGGTTTATTGCTAAGATAGTATCTTTGCATCATGCAAATATAAGCAATGTAATTTAAAAAATCGTCTATTTTGGAAGGAACTGAAAGAAAAAAGATATTCAAGAAGATATTGCAGGTCGTTTTTCCGCTTCTGCTGGGGGCTTTTATTCTCTTTTGGGTCTATCGTGACTTCAATTTCCAGCGGGTGGGAGAAGTGTTGACTGATGGAATGGATTACCGTTGGATGGCTCTTTCGCTGGTGTTCGGTGTGTTTGCCAACCTGTTTCGTGGATGGCGATGGAAGCTGGCATTGGAACCCTTGGGTGAATACCCCAAGACGGCCAATTGCGTGTATGCCATCTTCATCTCCTATGCCTCCAATCTGGTCATTCCCCGGGTAGGGGAGGTGACCCGTTGCGGTGTCCTCTCCAAGTACGATGGTGTTTCCTTCTCCCAATCCTTGGGTACGGTCGTTTCCGAGCGAATGATAGATACCCTCTGTGTGGGGCTGATTACGGGCTTGGTGCTTCTGTTGCAGATGCCGGTCTTTGCCACCTTCTTTGCCGAAACGGGCACCAATGTCGGCCGATATGCCGAAGTGCTCACTTCCGGCCATTTTTACCTTATTATATTATGTGCGTTGGCCATTCTGGTATTGGCTTTCTTCCTGATACGGAACATCGCCCTCTTTGCCAAGCTGAAGGGCATCCTTCAGAACATTTGGCAAGGTGTTATCGCCTTGAAGGACATCCGTCAGATACCTTTATATATAATGTATACCCTCGGCATCTGGGTATGCTACTTCCTGGAGTTCTATCTGGCCTTCTATGCGTTCGACTTTTCCGCTCATTTGGGCATTACCGCAGGCTTGGTGATGTTCGTGGTGGGCACGTTGGCGGTCATTGTTCCTACCCCCAATGGGGCAGGTCCTTGGCACTTTGCGGTGATGACCATGATGATGCTTTATGGGGTAGGAAAAGAAGATGCAGGAATTTTTGCACTTTTAGTGCATGGAATCCAAACCTTTTTACTAATTTTGTTGGGAATATATGGATTATCGGCTTTGCCGTTCACTAATAAACTTAAATAACTATGGACACAATCCTTTCTCTTGCTCCGCAGAATGTGTGGAAGCATTTTCATTCGTTGACTCAAATTCCTCGTCCTTCCGGTCATCTGGAAAAGATTCAGGCATTCCTGTTGGACTTCGGAAAGAGCATTGGTGTTGAAACTTCAATGGACGAAGTGGGCAATATCATCTATCGCAAGCCTGCTACTCCAGGTATGGAAAACCGTAAGACCATCATTCTTCAGGCTCACATGGACATGGTGCCTCAGAAGAACAATGACACCGTACACGATTTCGTGAACGACCCTATCCAGACATACGTGGATGGCGAATGGTTGAAGGCTAAGGGTACTACCCTCGGTGCCGACAATGGTATGGGTGTAGCTGCTATCATGGCTGTATTCGAAGACAACTCGTTGGTACACGGTCCGTTGGAAGCTTTGATTACTTCGGACGAAGAAACCGGTATGTACGGTGCATTCGGCTTGAAGCCAGGTACTGTAAACGGTGATATCCTCCTTAACCTCGACTCGGAAGACGAAGGCGAACTTTACATCGGTTGTGCCGGTGGTGAAGACCTCAACGCTACCTTGGAATACAAGGAAGAAGAAACTGACCCGGAAGATGTGGCTTTGAAGGTGACTATCAAGGGTCTCCGTGGCGGTCACTCCGGTTTGGAAATCAACGAAGGACGTGCCAATGCCAACAAGCTCATGGTACGTTTCATCAATCAGGTGATTACTTTCGACGAAGCTTGCCTCGTTTCATGGAACGGTGGTAACATGCGTAACGCTATCCCACGCGAATGTGAAGCGGTGATTACCATCCCTGCATCGGAAGAAGAAGACGTATTGGCATACGTGAAGGAATGCGAAAAGTTGTGGAACGAAGAATATCACGTACACGAAACTCCGATTACTTTCAACGCAGAACGTGTAGAATTGCCTAAGTACATGGTACCGGCTGAAATCCGCGACAACTTGGTGGATGCTATCTATGCTTGCCACAATGGTGTACTCCGCATGATTCCTACTATTCCTGATACTGTAGAAACTTCGAACAACTTGGCTATCGTGAAGATTGGTGATGGTAAGGCTGACATCAAGATCTTGTCTCGTAGCTCCCGCGATTCCATGAAGGATTTCTTGAACACAGGTTTGGAAAGCTGCTTCGCTATGGCTGGCATGAACGTGGTTCGTTCGGGCGGTTACTCAGGTTGGGAACCAAACGTTGATTCTCCTATCTTGAAGGCGATGAAGGAAGCTTACCAACAGCAGTTTGGTGTAGAACCTGCCGTTAAGGTGGTTCATGCTGGTTTGGAATGTGGCATCATCGGTGCTACCATGCCGGGCTTGGACATGATTTCATTCGGTCCTACACTCCGTTCTCCTCACTCACCAGACGAACGTTGCTTGATTCCTACCGTACAGAAGTTCTATGACTTCCTCGTGGCTACTTTGGCCAATGCTCCGGTAAAGGAATAACTACCAAAGTAAAAGGCTGATTTTTGCTTTCAGCCTTCAAACTTATTGGATAACAAAGAATTACGCTGAAGGCAGACCCGGTTTTGCCTTCAGCGTCGTTTCATTTTTGGCGGATTATGACCAAGGAAAAAGTATATTTAATTTTCGCAAGAACTCTCCCCCTTCACAAGGGGGATTGAGATAGGTTTTACTTGCGAAAATTGAAAAATATACAAGACCGAAGTAGTACACATATAGATGTATTCGGTCGAAAAAGAAGATTCATAAGTAAATCATCAGCGTTGTTTCGCTGTTCAACGTTATTGAATCGTCATTCACCATGGTTGTTCGACGGTTCAACACTGATGATTAACTTTTAAGACTGCTTAAGGAACACTATGCTTGCAGTTTCATGTGCTTTTGCACTTAGTCTCGATGGCTTATGAATCCCGCAGGAATTTGGGGTATTATCGGTATTTAGCGGTTGCTCCAAAAGTAAAATGTCCATCATGGTCAATATGTGTCTGTAATTAAACTACTGGAAATTAATCGATTAAAGATTTTTTAAGATTTAAAAATGTCCATCGCCTTTCCATTGTCCTTCCATTTTAAGTACTTAACTTTGCCCAAAAAGATAACGGATATGAAGGCAAGGCAAGTTTGTTGGGCAGTGATGGCGATAGCATTGACTGCCTGTTCGGGAAGCAATAAGAGTTTGGGAAATGACACTCATTTGTTGGAGAGCTTACCCATAGTGGCACAATCGGTTGAAGTTGGTGGAGAGAAAATGACTGTTTGTGAACTGAATCTGTTGAAAGATACGATAGACTTGCCACTGAGCTATTGGGTAGATGATCTCGTGACCGTGAAGCTGGATGGGAAAGATGAAGCCT
>JAFTTU010000170.1 GCA_017466635.1 Bacteroides sp. | reverse complement strand
TCGGTGCTTATCCGGAAGGTATGTCGTTCGCTATCTTTATCATGAACGCATTCACTCCGTTGATCAACACTTATTGCAAACCTAAAAGATTCGGGGAGGTGAAGAAATGAAAAAGCTGGAATCATCTTTGAAGAACATGGTAATTGTCCTCACAGGCGTTACTGTAGTAGCCGGAGCCTTGTTGGGTTACGTGAATGAATTGACTAAGGGACCTATCGCCGAAGCCAATGCCAAGGCGTTGAGCGATGCGATTGCATTGGTTGTTCCTGGTTTCGACAACAATCCTGCCGAAGCTCCTGAAACCATCGAGTTGAATGGTGCTACCTATAAGATATATAAGGCAACCAAGGGTGGTGAATTCATCGGTGCAGCCGTTGAGTCGTCTGCCAACGGTTTCGGTGGTGCCTTGAATGTGTTGGTAGGTTTCGATAAGGATGGCAACATCATCGACTACTCGTTGTTGAGCCATGCCGAAACTCCGGGTTTGGGTTCGAAAGCTGCTGATTGGTTCAAGAAGGGACAAAAAGGTGACATCACCGGCAAGAACCCGGGCAAGGGTGCTTTGGTGGTGAACAAGGACGGTGGCGATGTAGATGCTATCACTGCTTCGACCATTACTACCCGTGCTTTCTTGAATGCCGTGAACAATGCTTACGCTGCCTACAGTGGTCAGAATGTAGACGGAGCTACTGGTGCTACCGAACAAGCAACCGAAAAGTCTAACAATTAAAGAAAGGAGAACAGATTATGAATAACTTTAAGATTTTGATGAACGGGATTATCAAGGAAAATCCTACGTTTGTACTCCTTTTGGGTATGTGTCCGACTTTGGGTACCACATCCTCGGCCATCAACGGTATGGGTATGGGATTGGCAACCATGGCGGTACTCGTATGCTCTAACATTGTGATTTCCTGCATCAAGAATATCGTTCCGGATATGGTTCGTATTCCGTCTTTCATTGTGGTTATCGCTTCTTTGGTAACTATCTTGCAGATGGTGATGCAGGCATTCGTTCCGGGCTTGTATGCTACATTGGGCTTGTTCATCCCATTGATTGTGGTGAACTGCTTGATTTTGGGACGTGCCGAAGCTTTCGCCGCCAAGAATGGTCCGGTGGCTTCTATGTTCGATGGTATCGGTATGGGTCTTGGTTTTACCATTGCCTTGACTGTCCTCGGTGGTGTACGCGAATTCTTGGGAACAGGCAAGTTGTTCGACATTGCTATCCTGCCGGAAGAATACGGCATGTTGCTGTTCGTGCTTGCTCCGGGTGCGTTCATCGCATTGGGCTACTTGATTGCGATTGTGAATAAGTTAAGAAAAGCATAACCCGTAAAACAGAAAGAATATGGAATATATATTGATATTTATTACCGCTATCTTTGTGAACAACGTTGTGTTGTCACAGTTCTTGGGTATCTGTCCGTTCCTCGGTGTATCGAAGAAGGTTGAAACCGCTACGGGTATGGGTGCAGCCGTTGCTTTCGTATTGGTGATTGCAACCATTGTTACTTACTTGATTCAGCACTATGTACTCAACCCGTTCGGCTTGCAATATTTGCAGACCATTGCTTTCATCCTTGTGATTGCAGCATTGGTGCAGATGGTAGAAATCGTATTGAAGAAAGTGTCACCGGCTCTTTATCAGGCACTCGGTGTATTCCTTCCGTTGATTACTACCAACTGTTGTATCCTCGGTGTTGCCATCTTGGTTATCCAGAATGACTATGATTTGCTGACCGGTGTCATCTATGCCTTTGCAACCGCTATCGGTTTTGCTTTGGCGATGGTATTGTTTGCCGGTATCCGCGAACAGTTGAGCTTGGTAAACATTCCGAAGGGTATGGACGGTATGGCTATCGCTTTGGTAACAGCCGGTTTGTTGGCCATGGCATTCATGGGCTTCTCGGGTGTAGACAAAGGCTTGGCTACCTTATTTGGAGTATAAGAATGAGTTGAAATAAATGGAAAAGAGTTCCGGAATTGATTCCGGAACTCTTTTTTTGTGAATAATAGTATTGTATTTGTTAGGATTTTCATTTTTTATTCATATATTTGCATAAAATAAAAATGTTAGAACATGACCTTGATTGTACTGGCCGCCACGATGGGTGATAAATATGGTGGGTTGAAGCAGCTGGAAGGGATAGGTCCCAATGGCGAGACTATATTAGACTTTTCTGTATTCGATGCCGTTAGAGCGGGTTTTAATAAGATTGTTTTCGTTATCAGTCGACACTTTGAGACAGCATTCAAACAATTGGTGTCCGGCAAATACGAACACATGGTAGAGGTGGAATACGTTTATCAGGAAGTGGAGACCTTGCCAATCGAAAAACGAAATCCCAAGCGTACAGCGCTCTATGGTTCGGTTCGAGCGGTATTGATGGGACGGGAATTGATAGATGGACCTTTCGGGGTAATCAATGCAGTCAATTTCTACCAAAAGGAAAGTTTTGATTTATTGTACAACCATTTGTTGACGTTACAAGAATCAGCGTATTCGAGTGTGAATGTCTGCTTCCGATTGGCCAATGTATTGGCAAAGAGTGCAGGTGTCACCCGTGGAATCTGTGAAGTGGATGAAGACGGATATCTGGTTTCTGTAACCGACCGATTGGGAGTGGAACGTGTAGGAGGTGCACCCATGTATCCGAATGAGGTACATAAGTGGGAACCGCTGGATGAGAATAGCTTGGTATCGATGAACATGTGGGGATTCATGCCTTCCATATTCGAAAAGATGCAAACGGCTTTCGACCAGTTCCTGGATAACCATGGAATGGATATGAAGGCGCATTATTCCATCCCGGCTTTCATGAATACCCAAATTGAAGGGGGAATGAAAGTCAAGGTGGTAGAAACTCCGGCCCGATGGATGGGACTTGTTTCGCACGATGACAAGATTCAGGTCGTGCTTCGCATCAATGAAATGATGCGCAAGGGTATTTACCCGACTAAACTTTTTGAATGATATAGGATGATAAAGATATTTAACGAACAATGAGCGCCACGGGGCGTTTTATTGTTGCATCATCTGAAACCTTCTCTAGGTGTGCGAACATATAGAAAAGGGAACATTTACAAAGGTAAAGAGCAGATGAGGCATAGTAGTTTTGTCGTGTTTTATTTTGTGTTTGTGTTGTGGCTGTCCTTCGACGTGAGTCGGGGGACAGTTAATTTTATACCTACCAGTAGTTGTTTTTCTACCTACATGCCTACATTGCCTACATCTGCATTGATAATCAGATAGTTATCCATGTAGGTAACCTATAGAAAGCATGTAGGTAAGCCGTTTTTACCTACATTTTTCCTTATATTTAACAAATCTTTGCAATAAAATAGGCTGTATTTGCCTCTTTTTGTCTAGGTTCTGCCCATTTTTTTGATGGTTTCTTGACCATTGACACTAAGTTGTCATTCTTCGCTTCGCTCTGGATGACATGATGGATGTTAACAGGCATCCGGGAATATTTACCAAAAAGCCGAAGTTTTATGGGCAAAAAAACTATAAACAAGACCAAAAATCCCGATATATGAAGTGAAAAATGCATTTTGTCTACATTTTTCAAGCCTTTTACTTACATCAAATCTTATATTCACAATGCTTCGTCTATATATTCAAAGCACTGCGTCTATATATTCAAAGTATTTCGTCTATATAGACGAAGCGCTTTGAATATAAAATAGATGCTGATAATCAGCAATATACGCATATTCACATCTGTATATTCAAACAAGGGTATCTATTCATGTAGGCAAAAATTTACCTACATGTTACCTACATGGTATAACCGCTTGATTATCAAAAGTGATGTAGGAATGTAGGGAAAATAATGAAAAATAAACTTTATTTGTTTTGTATGAGATGTTTTCTATTTTTCTTCCTTTCAATTTTCTTTTTCTAAAACAATTTCATACTTTTGTATAGTAATCGATATAAAATACATTATGACAACAGCATTATTAAACATCCGTTTGAATTATGACCAAGTTTTGGCTTTGGTCCAGCAATTATCTGATGAAGATAAGTTGCGATTGAAAGATGAACTTATAGCTGAAACAGCAAAAAAGAATAATAGTTATATTAAGGACTTGTCTATCACAGAAGAGACAGAGCTTATCAGCACAAAAGAAATACAAGACGAAAGTATAATTAGAAAAGAATTGTATGAAGTCAGGCCAATTACAGTATGCCAAGAAAAACTAAACCCCAAGGTATGAATAACAGGGACCTCAGGGGATTACTCTGCAAAAGTAGGAAAAACATTTCATATTAGCAAATAAATAATAGTATTACGTCCATGAAATATAACGAATACGAGACTGCATTCTCTTCTGCCCGTTTAAACAAGTATATTGTTGCTTGTAATGGTAACAATAATAAAGCTTTGGTGCTTTATAGACACAACATTAAACTTTGTCAAAAGTTCTATGGAGTATTAAATGTTTTCGAAATTGTATTAAGAAATGCTATTGATAAACACTATCGTGTACATTTCAACGATGCAAATTGGATTGTTACTCAACTTCAAGATGGAGGTATGTTGGAAAAAGCACCTCATAGGATAGAGGTATTGAATACGATTTCGACATTAGTAAAACAGGGAAAATACACACATGATCGTCTAGTTTCATCTGTTACATTAGGCTTTTGGACCTATCTTTTCACAAAAGTTCCATTCAGAATAGGGGGGCAAAATATATTGCAAATATTTCCTCACAAAACAGTTGGACTTGGTCAAAAGGCTATCTATAAAGAATTAATGCAAATAAAATCTTTTCGGAATAAAATAGCACATCATGAAGCTATTTGTTTTGACTCTTTTGGACAGAAGAGTATGATTCCTGCTCAAATACATTATGCATTAATACTCAAATATGTTGATTTCTTAGGTTATTCTAAAAATCATCTTTTCTTTGGATTGGACGTCAAGCCGGAATATGTGATGAATAAAATACAAGAATTGTAGTTTAGTGCTGCTCAAATAGAAAAAACTGCAATGGATGTAATGGGGCTTTCGTTTACATTACACCAAACGGGTATTGAATATCAATCGATTAGACCATCGGTGCAATGAGTGCAAAGTGTTTTCAATGCTTTTATGAGATACGCTTCATGAAGCATTGCCACATACATATAGAAGTGTAAGCTGATGCTTCATGAAGTGTTTTTCAGTCTGACTACTTTTGCTTGCAGATATCATCTAATACACTATTACATCAATCGCTCCCGTTACGCCTCTCAACGATACGTACTACGATGGGACTCTTATATAAATCATTAATCCAGCATAATCCACCCCATCCAATATTTCGGATCAGGCTTGATAGAACGGATATACCGTTGAGCATTGTAAAAAGCATCATGTTTGGACTGACCGGAGAACAGGTTGGTATAGAACTTGTTCATCATGGCCATGGTGGTTTGGTCATCTACCGGTGTAAGACTCATGACTATGGTGCATATTCCGCTCCATGCCCGTTCACTTTCCGAGGCATCTTCAAGCCTCTTTAGAAGAATAAAATGGCCTAATTTGCTATCCGTTCGCCTATATAAAGGCAGAACAAATGGATAAATCATCAATAAAACCGACTTTTTTT
>JAFTTU010000169.1 GCA_017466635.1 Bacteroides sp. | reverse complement strand
CAGAAGTATTCAAATCAGTCTTGTCACCAGATGCAGTCTGACGGAATGCACTCTGTGGAAGTGGAGACAAATAGTGAGCCGGTGTAAAGTTATAACCGTTGAATACAGAGTTGTTTACAGAGCTAATCTGATAAGGACGGATGTAAACACCACTGATTTCTTGGCTTGACATGTTACCCTTACCATCTTCAACACTGACAACAGCCAAGTTGTCACCATTATCATTTGTCAAAGCACCTTCGTAAATAGAACCCCAGTAACGCATACCTTCCATTTGGTAATCCTTCACTTGGTCACAAGCTCTCCAACGCTTCAAGTCCATCCAACGGAGGCTTTCTGCGATGAATTCGTTACGACGTTCACGGCGGATGTTATACAATGTTGCGTCAACCAACTGACCCTTAGAGTATGCACCGAAGTCACCCTTAGCTTCTTCAGCCATATTAGTTGCAGCAATTGTCACGTTATAGTCCGGATTTACCTTGGCACGTGTACGGATAGCTCTCCAATAACCATCGGCTGTAGCATCGATAGAACCATTCAATTCATAGCAAGCTTCCATGTAGTTCAACATGGCTTCTGTGCCACGGAATACCAAGCTACCTGTAGTACCTACGTGGTGAGTCACTTGTTGATAAACATCGTAGTGCTTACCCTTCTTGATAGCAAAACCGGTTGTCATACGAGTTTCGTTGTTACCGTTTACTACCCAATTGAAATCTACAGTAGTGAATGTACCATCTGTCAAATAGCTTTCTACGTCACCATCCTTCTTAGTAAAGAGCTGGATACGAGAGTCACGGTCTTGCAAAGTAGCAGCTACACCTTGCTTTTCCCATTCTGGATCATAACCTGAACCGGCAGCATAGATAGGAAGACCGTTACGCATCAAGAATGAGTTCACCAAACCGCGGCTGTAACCTGTACCACCACCTGAGTGTTGAGCTTCCTTCTGCAAGTTGTGAGTAATACCCAATGATTCGCTATATTCACGCCACAACAATACTTCGCTATAACCTTCCATATCGTTGTCACAGAACATGGTATAATAAGGATTGATGCTAGCCAATGCAGGGTTCATACCTTCCGGAGTATCAGTATTTTCCACCAAATTACCTACCATCTTGTCACCTACGACCTTAGCTGACTTCATGGCTTCACCCAAGAAATAAGAAATTTCAGTTTGAGCGTTGTAGCCTTCTGAATCGCTACCCGGCCAACCCGGACCACCCGGTACAAAGGCAGTACCATCGTGGTGCTTCAACCATGTACCTTCGTAAAGAGCTACACGTGAACGGAGCAAATAAGCAGCATCCTTGCTGATGCGGTTCTTGCCACCAGGTGCATCATCCTTCAAATAAGAGATAGCCTTATCCAAGTCTGAAAGGATGAAACGAGCCACCATGTGACGCGGACGACGTTTTGCCATTCCCACCAATTCTTCTTCTACGTCAGGAAGAGCTGTTTCAATAATCGGGCAGTCACCAATATCTTGCAATTTCAAAAAGTATGCATAAGCACGCAACAAATAGATTTCTCCAATGTAATGACGGATATTAGCTTCATTACCAGAAATTTGACCTGCTTCATATTTCGGCAACACTTTATCCAAAAAGAAGTTGCAATCACGAATCTGGAAGAAGTTCCAAACTTCACCTCTTTTATCATCATTTGTTATAGAACCTACCAACCATTGACCCGGCACCCAACGAGTAGAAGAATTCATGGCCACTTGGTCGTCTGTATGGTTGTTGTCTGCAAATACACTGAGACCATACTGACCTGTCGGGATGGTATTGAAGTTATACAAATTGATGGAATAAGCTGCCAAGTCCGCTTCAGCCATGAAGTAAGATTCTGGAGTAATCGAACTTTCAGGCATCTTATCCAGAAAATCGTTACACGCTGTCAATCCTGTGAGTGAAGCGCCTAACATCAATATGCTTAAATATCTGAATTTCATAATTAATTTCGTTTTTTAGAATGTTACACTTAAACCACAAGAGAATGTCTTAGACAACGGATAAGTCTTACCAAAGCCCCAACCACTAGCGTCAACCAATTCAGGGTCTGACAACTTGGAGAAACTAGTGATAGTAAACAAGTTTTCAGCAGAAACGAACAAACGGAGGTTCTGAACATACCACTTTTCTGTGATGCTTTGTGGCAATGTATAACCCAAAGTCACGTTCTTCAGACGAGCGTATGCAGCATTCTGTAAATACTTAGTCTGTACTTGTTGGTTCTTACCGCTATCCCATGCTACACGTGGATAGTAGCTGTCGAGATTCTGGCCCAAAGCATCGTTGGCATCCGGACGGAAGTAATCCAAATGTTCAGTGAAACCTGTAGCCTGCCACTTGTTCACGTTACCACCCCAGAACATAGCATCACCGCTACCTACTGCGTAGTCACGCTTCAAAGTACCCTGGAAGAATACCTTCAAGTCGAAGCCCTTCCAAGCTGCATCGAGGTTCAAACCAAAGTTGTAACGAGGAGTAGAGTTACCGATGATTGTACGGTCACCCGGGTCATTAGCTGTGTTAGTACTAGTATTAACCTTACCGTCACCATTCAAGTCAGCATACATGATGTCACCAGCAGTCCAGTTACGACCGATAGCATCTTGATTTGCCTTAGCCAAGTGAGCATCCATTTCAGCCTGAGTCTTGGCAATACCTACAGTTGTATAACCCCAAATGTCACCCAACTTAGCACCCTTATAATAAGTTTGTCCCAAGTTCTTTGCATCATTTGGATATTTGTCGATAGTCACTGTGTTATCACTCAAAGTCAAAGATGCACCATAGCGGAAGTCATCAATTTGGTCTCTCCAGCTAATCTGCAAGTCCCAACCCTTAGAAGTCATGTCAAGGTTGTTGATTTTTGGTTCTTTTGCACCCAATATATCTGGGAGTTCTGCACCATCACCCACCATGTCGTAAGTGTTACGTTGGAAGTAACCGAACGAACCTGTCAAACGGTTGTTGAATGCACCCCAGTCCAAACCGATTTCCCATGTACGGCTCTTTTCCCAAGTCATCAATGCAGAAACCAACGCTGGTTGTGAAGAGACATTAGGCTTAGCCCCGTTTACCAACCAGTTACCGCCATCAGGCTTGTAACCCATAGTAGAATAGAACGGATACCAGCTATCTGTGTTCTGGTTACCCAATTCACCCCAAGAAGCACGAAGCTTCAAAGTGTTCACCTTATCAGAGTAATCTTCCCAGAATGCTTCCTGAGCGATGTTCCAACCAGCAGAGAATGATGGGAACCAATTCCAACGGTTGTTACGGAGGAAACGAGAAGAACCGTCGTAACGGATGTTACCTTCGAACAAGTAACGACCCTTATAGTCGTAGTTCAAACGACCGAAGAAACCGGCAGTTGTCCAACTGTTGTATTCACCACCTACTCTTGGATTAGAGCTAGTAGTACCGATGGTCGGAAGACCAGCCTGGATACCGTCACGCTGAGCAGTGATATAACGGTCACGCAACCATTCGCTTTGGAAACCGGCCATTACCTTGAAGTTATGGTCTTCCTTCAACGAGAAGCTGTATTCAGCAAAGATGTTCGGATTGAAGTAGTTGCTCTTATAAGCCTTTTCCCAAACACTGGTTGTTGTATTTTCGATGATGTACGGATTGTTGTCACAATCGTAAGCATATACCGGCAACCAATCCTTGTGTTCATTCGCATTCTTGATACGATAGTTCAATTCTGCGTTCACAACCAGACCTTCAATTGGAGTGATGCGCAAGGCAAGCTGTTGAGCCAAGATGTCAGTCTGAGTTTCATAGCGACCACCGTCTGTCAAACGTTGGATGTTTGATTCAGTCACATAATGTCCGTTCGGGTCAAGAACCGGAACGATCGGCCAATAACGAGCCACGTTGTGATAGAACAAACCACCGTCTGTACCAATGTATGACGGGTTACCGAAGTCGGTACGAGTGAAACGGATGCTATAAGTCATCTTCATCCACTTTGCCAAATCAGCATTAATCTTACCGGTTACAGCATAACGAGTCTTGTTTTCGTCGGCCCATGTCATGATACCTTCTTGGTCAAGGTAGTTTGCAGAGAAGTAATACTTCATCTTTTCGCTACCACCGTTCACACTCAAAGTATGTTCGTGTGAGAACGAGTTGCCGAAGTGTTCATCGAACCAGTCAGTATTACCCAAAGGAAGAATATCGTTTACGTCCCATACTTCCCAACGGTTGCTAGAGTTGCGGAACATCTTTACCATGCTTGGGTCATTCTGAGCCTTCTTGATGTCAGCCAACTTGCTTTCGCTGAACCAAAGACCACCACCCGAGTTGATAGAAGCCGAGTTCATATAGTTAGCCCAGGTGTAAGAATCCATCATTTCCGGCATGTTCAACGGAGAGTTGAAACGGAATGAGTTGTTATAGTTGATGGTAGTCTTTCCTTCCTTACCGCTCTTGGTAGTAATCAAGATAACACCACCGGCAGCACGAGAACCGTAGATAGAAGAAGCAGAAGCATCCTTCAATACAGAAATGTTTTCAATGTCTTGTGGGTTCAAAGCGTTCATGTCGCCTTCCATACCGTCAATCAACACCAACGGAGAAACAGAAGAACCTGCACCGATAGTACCAGTACCACGAATATTGAACTTCTTGTCAGAGTTCAACGCACCACCCTGGCTACCAACAGAGAAGTTCATACCGGCAACAGCACCTTGCAAAGCATCAGTTACCGAGTTCACCGGACGAGCCGAAATAGCCTTAGAGTCTACTGTAGAAACGGCACCTGTCAAGTTCACCTTTTTCTGAGTACCGAAACCTACGACAACGACTTCTTCCAAAGCCTGAGTGTCGTCAGCCAAAATTACATTCAAAGGCTGACCGTTCCAAGCAATTTCCTGAGTCTGATAACCCACGAAAGAAATTTGGATGATGTCACCCTTCTTTACACCCGGCAAAGAGAAATTACCGTCGAAGTCGGTAATTGTACCGTTTGTAGTGCCTTTCACGATTACAGATGCACCGATTACTGTTTCACCCAGAGCATCCTTCACAACGCCGGTTGCAGTTTCATCCTGTTGAATGTTTTCTACACCAGCTACGTCTTTCACAGGTATCGCATTTGCCACTCCACCGTACATCGATGCAAGAAACAGAAGCGCACCCACTGATCTTAGAGGTTTTAACATAACAAATTAGTTTAAATTTATAAAAGGTTT
>JAFTTU010000019.1 GCA_017466635.1 Bacteroides sp. | reverse complement strand
GGTATAGACATAGGTCTTCTCCAAATCGTTCAATGCCTTCAAACTCTCCTGGAAACGGATAATACCCGGAGCCAGGAAGTTCTCCCAAAGCGTACCCTGTATCTTCTTTTGATTCAAGGTAACGGGATTGATTTGCGCCAAAAGTTGGGCCGTATAAGAAGGATGATTGTGCATCTGGGTGCCATACTCCGCAGCTACAATGCGGTTTCGCAAAGCGATGATGCGACGAACTTGCGCCCACGACGCCCGTGCCGGATAGAGCAATGGATATCGGGTATACAATAGATAAGGATGCTGCTTGCGACGGTCTATCCCCATGCTGAATTCCAGCACTGCCATATAAAGCAACATCTGCACCCGATTGTTTTCCTTCGGTTCTATCTTTCCCTTGATGGAAAATTCGTCCGCTTTGCCCGACTTCATTTCGATGAAGCTACTCATATCACGCTGCATGTAGTCCAATCGCCCCTGTACTCCCAAAGCCTCGCAGATATAAGAAGGTTCCAAGACGGCATCCGACTTGTCGAGATTGTACCCTGCAGCCAAGAATGTCTCTGTCACCGTCTCCCGGATATGATTGAAATGCATCTGACAATCCGCAAAAAATGTTTCCTCATTCTTTTTGTCCATCAAGTCCTCACACACAGCCAGTTCAATCGGATATTGTTTGAAAGCCTTCTTCATGCAGGTCAGATAATCCGGTGCTTCCTCTCCTGCATAGATCCATTCATCCAAGAACAAATTGGCAATGTTACCCAACAACAAAGGACGGGCATTGTCTATCGGTATTAACCGGCTCATCAAGTAATTGGCAGGATGACTACCATAATCCCGATAACATTCCGCCAACGAACTGATATCTATCAAATAGTCCGGTTCCAATACAATGAAAGAAGGCGTATAGGTACCATCCTCATTCTGCTTGACATCCAACAGATTCAATTGGGCATGCTTCCAAAAGTCGGCCACCCCTTCCGTAAACTCTTCGTTCACTCCCAACACATTATAACGAACCCGCCAAGGTTCATCCGAGACTTCATCAACGGGATATACATAAAGGAACTCCTCATCAGCATATTCAAAACAGACACGAAGCCGACGGGAAAGTACAATTTTCTCCCTTTTCATCGAAGTTTTCTTCACCTGCTTCGGGAGAATGTCTTCCAATTCTTTAGGTACGGGAGTAGAAAAGATACAGGCATAAGCATCGGCCACCGCACGAAGGTCCCGCAAGAATTCCTGAGCAACCGGTTCTTTCCGATGATTCATCACCTCGTTACAAGTCAGTCGGAACGTATGCAAGGCATTCGTCATGGCATGGTCGAGAGAGAACTGTGCGGCCACATAGTTGATACGGGCAGCCAAGTCCGTGGCTTGCAAACTGACATTCTGCATCTGCTCGCGGATGACACGTTCAAACGAAGCACGCAAGGAACGGTATCTATGCAACAAAGGACGCTCTTGATTTACACAAAGCGTCCATAGTTCCAAATAGATTTCCCTTACATCCGCATCCATAGTCCAACCTGTCAAGGTTTAGCTAAATAGGCTTCTACCTGCTCACATATCTGCTTCATACCTAGGATGGAAGGATGACCATTGATTTTGTCTATCCCTTTCAGTTCAATGCAAGGCACCTGATAATATTCACAAACGGTCTTCACCGATTCATTGATTTCTTCTTGCAAGCCATCGTTCAACAGGAAATAGATTTCCACATTCGGATAGCGATTCAGCATGAAATCCAACATCTTCGCCATAGCCGGACGAAAAGAATACAAATCTTCTTTCTTCCATCCTTCATACATATATTCCCCTATCGGCGAACCTGCCCAAGCATCGTTGGTGCCCCCGAAGATGAAGATGATGTCAGGGCATCCCAGATTGCCCATCCGAGTCACAAAAGAACGGTCGGAAAAATCCGAATAATCAGGCTTACCCCGTTTGTAGCCGGAATGGCAGATAGTTGCCCCCGAGAAGGAATTATTCACACACAAACGATATCCATTCTTCTTGATGAACTGATGCCACCAAGTCTCACGAACCGAATGTACGTCCGTATTCTGTGCATCCGGACTATCCCAATACCAGACCCAATTCGTATCCGGTTGAAGATACCCTTGGAACGTAGAATAAGAGTCACCCAAGATAGATACCGATTTCGAACTCTGAGCCGACATCCAGCCGATGAAGCCCATTACCAAACATACAATCAAAGCTATTCTTTTCATGCTAAATTATTTTTATTGAGCCGTAACCTTTTTTGCTTGTCCATGTTTTGCCATTTCTACAACAGCTTTCCGTTGAAGATTCACCGGCCCGGTGATAAACTCCGGTACATTGTAAGATTTCAGACCATCCCAATAGGCATCCGGACTGGCTTGCGGAACCACAAAGGCTTTGTGAGCCATACCTTCTTCGTCGATGTAAGCGATATATGGACGGGAATACAATCCATCGTCTCTTCTACTGGCAAAAACCAACCATCGTCCGTTACTGCTCCAAGCGTGATAGCTTTCCGCTTCCAAGCTATTCAAAGCATCCAGACTCTTTATTTCTTTGGTCTTCAAATCGATGAGACATAAATCGGCCTCTTTGTGCCAAATGGTAAAGTTCCCATAGTCCGCTTCAGTGAAAGCCAGGAACTTACCGTCCGGTGAGACTCTCGGGAATGTCCCGGTCTTTCCGGTTTGCTCTACACTAAAAAGCGTATCGACTTGTGTTCCAAAACGCCCCGTCTCTGCATCAAACGAAATCGAACAAATATTATATTTCACCTTCTTGTAATCTATCGGCATCTTCTGAGCTACCGAGCTGGAAAAATAGAGGGTCTTTCCATCCGGTGAGAAAGAGGGGAAAGTCTCGAAAGCTTGCTTCGAGAACAACAATGAATCTGTCACTACCCGATGGTTCCTGACATCATACACCAATACATCTGAAGACATATCGAATACTTCAATCCGGTTCTTGTCTTTCATGTGAAACATCTGCTTGGTCTGATTGGTCGAGAAAGCAACATAGTCTCCCGACGGATGCCAATAAGGATACACCAATGACTGTATGGCATCTGAAACTTTTCCATCCAGTTTTTCCAATACTCCATTCGTCCATACATAAGTTCCTCCATACGTACTACGCATGTGAAACAGCATATCGTCCGGGTCATGCATACGGAACGAATGACAATTCATGCAATTATGGTCGGTCTGTTGGTTGTCAATAATCGCTTTTTCATCGTACGAAGTCAAGTCTCGTTGATACAATCCCATGTGGTGCCATTGTTCATAACCAGGAGGTATCAGACGATAAGCAAGATAATCGTCTATCGTCTCAGTGGCAACATGAATACCAAAAGGCTGATAAGCCACCCATTGGCCTTCTTCTCGGGTATAGACTCTCACGGAGAGTGAATCACCGGCAGCCTTTTCCAAACAGTCTTTCCAATCACCGATAGAAAAGAGGAACTCGCCATCGTCAGCATGTTCTACCCATTCTTCTCCCCGGTAAGTCAATACAGCAATCGCATCCTCTACCGGCTCATTCACCTTAAAACGCAAAGGAGCAATATTGACCGGTACGGTCACACCAACATAATCCGGATAGATGGAAGGAAACTCATCCATCACTTGTTGCGTTTGAGGGACCGAAACCGTACATCCTCCCAAACAAACGGCAACCATTATACTAATCATCCAACTACGCATCATCATTGATTATTTTTCTGATAAATAAATGAATGTACCCAAAATGTCTTGTTAAATCCTGCCCTGAAGATAGCGGCCGCATTTTCACGGGTCTTGTTACCTGCAATCCTTTTCTTGAAATCATTGTATCGGGCTATCACCGGTTCTGTCACCCCATATTCCCGGCATTGTTCTTCGTCATAAATCAACAGAAATGCTTCCTGGAAGTGCAAAGGCAACGAACCTAATTTCTTGACATCACAAACATTTTCGACAAAATACTTAAATCCATCCAAGTTATTGTCCAACAACAGCTTGCATCCCAAATAATGAACTGCCGGCTGATAGTTGGAATCACCTAGAAGCACATACTTCAAATCATTATAGAAATTGGACTGAACCGCATCTTCTTGCTGCGGCAGACAGTTCCGCATGTCCATGAGTCCATCTTCCGCAACAGCTTGTCCTTCTTTCGGCAAATACTTCCGATACTCCGTTGCCTTATCCGCATAATAATGGCTCTGTTCACACAAACGGATATACTTCTCGGCTACCCCATATTCCCCAAGCACCAAATTAGTCTCGACAAGACGCAACATCAAACGAGGATGAATGAAGGCACGGCTGAAATACATTGCATCAAAAGCCATCTTCTGCGACAAAGAAACATTGCCTTGCAACCAGAAGATATCACTCAACAAGTCTGCTTGCTGACGGGAACCGTTCCAGTTGAGAGCCAATCCGCTAGGAGGACATTGTGGATAATGAAACAAACTATCGGCCAGCACTCCCTTTTGTGCCAATGCCAAATTCTGATAGCAGGCATGCATCTCGTTCTTGGAAGAAAGCAAATCTTCAGAAAGAATCTTGTCCCATTCCCCACGAACGCGATAACAATCCAATCGCTTCATCTGATAAAGATAACTACCATGTGCAAAGTTAAACAGATAAAGGAAACAACCGGCACCTATCACCACTTGGATGACAGACATCACCGGAGTCCACTTCTTGAAAGACCATTTGATACGGAACATACGCCAAGCACAGGCAATGAAGGCGATGATAAGCAACAAATACCAAGGATAGTACAACTTCTTTTGCGGAACCAAGTGCAGATTGTAATAGGCATCCGGCAAGAAAACAATCCGTTCCTCTCCACATTCTCCGAAGTGCCACCAAAGAAGCATCGGCAAGAAGCCCCAAAGCATCAATGCCCAAGCCCCATAATTGCGGTTACTCGTTTCCCATAAACATACACAAGCCACCAATGCCAAAACGGCAGGCCCCATCATCCAATAGAACAAAGGAACGCACAGTGCAAACCATCCCAAACGAAGCTTGAAGGAAGTTGAGCGTATATAAAGATTCAATATCGCCAAACTTGTGATGACGGCCAATGTACCCTCGGTCTTGTATTCCATATCCAGTTCAAGGATAATGAACAAGCCTCCCAACAAAACGCTACCCAAAGGTGCCAATGAAGACAATCCACACTTATCCAACCATTTATCGCATAACCATACCAACAGGAAGAACAGAACAGAAGTCACCAAAGGACCAATGTAGTCATACACGTAAAATTGAATCAAAAACGAGGCGACATACTCCAGCACCCCTCCCGGTTGAGAAAGAAGTTCCTGAGCATACGCTTCCGAGAAAAGGAAACTACGCAACTGCTCTGCATAAAAGAAATCGTATGCACACTGTTGCTGGAACAATACAAACAGCAACACGGATACACCTGCATACAATCCATATCTAATCCATCTATCCATATACTTTAGTCCTGATAATAAATACGTTTCACTCGATTGGATACACTCGTCAAAATTTCATAAGGTATTGTATCCAAGGCATCTGCCAATACAGTTACCGGCAATTCATCACCAAAGATAATCACCTTATCTCCTTCTTTGCAATCAATGTCCGTCACATCAATCATACATACATCCATGCAAATATTCCCTACATAAGGAGCTTTCTGTCCATTGACCAGACAATAGGCATGTCCATTTCCCAAACGTCGATTCAAGCCATCCGCATAACCAATCGGAATAGCGGCAATACGAGAATCCCGGTACAAGCGACCTTTACGACTATATCCGACCGAATCTTCTTGAGGAACATCCCGAATCTGCAAGATGGTTGTCTTCAAGGTACTTACATTATGAAGCATTTGGTTAGTAAACGGATTGACCCCATAAAGTCCCAATCCCAACCGAACCATATCAAATTGGGCACCTGGATAGCGTTCAATGCCTGCCGTATTACATATATGACGCAAAATCTTATGTGGGAATGCGCTTTGCAATTCTTCCGATGCTTTTTCGAAAGTTTCTATCTGCTTCCGGGTAAAGGCATCAAACTGGGTACAGTCACTTCCGACCAAATGCGAGAATACCGAACGAGGGATAACAGATGTCTGCCGCTTCAATCGGGCTATCAGTTCCGGGATATCTTCAGGAGCAAAACCCAACCGATGCATACCCGTATCCAATTTAATATGTAGCGGGAAGTTAGTAACCCCTTCCTTTTCAGCCGCCTTAATCAATTCATTCAGCAAATGAAAGCTATATACTTCTGGCTCCAACTTATAATCGAACATCGTTTTGAAAGCCGTCAATTCCGGATTCATGATGATAATGGAACTCGTGATACCTACCTTACGAAGGTCGGAACCCTCATCGGCCACAGCTACCGCCAAATAATCGACCCGATGGTCCTGCAAAGTCTTGGCTATCTCGTACGAACCTGCACCATACGCCGATGCTTTCACCATACAAACCATCTTTGTTTCCGGTTTCAAATGGCTCCGATAAAAATTCAAGTTATCCACCAAAGCATTCAAGTTGATTTCGAGAATCGTTTCATGCACCTTCAACTCCAACCGGTCGGATATGTCATCGAAATGAAAGCTGCGGGAGCCTTTAATGAGCACCACTTCATTTCTCAATTGTCCAATCAAATCAGAAGCCAACAACTCTTCTGTCGTACGGAAAAAGTATTTCTCCATATCAAAACGGGAAGCAGCCGAACGTATTTCTTCACCCACACCGATAATCTTGTCAATACCACGATTCTGCACCAAATCAGCAACTTGGCGATACAACAATTTAGGAGTCTGCCCCGTTTCCAACAAATCCGACAAAATCAGTGTCCGTTTACGGCCCTTGTCCTCCGACCGACGTGACATGAAATCAAGGGCAATATCCAATGAAGCTAAATCCGAATTGTAACTATCATTAATCAGCACACATCCATTTTTTCCTTCTTTTACCTCCAAACGCATGGCGATGGGCTCCAAATGTGCCATCCGTTCGGTTATCTTCTCAGCCGGAAGCATCATGTAAAGACACACCGCCAAACAATGAAGAGAATTTTCAATGGATGCATCGTCAATAAACGGGATGGTATATTCATTAGGCATTCCCAAATAACGATAACGGATGGTGGTCGATGTTTCACCCTTTTCGATAGATGAAATATACAGCGGTCGCTCATTATCAGTCTTGGACCAGGCAATTTCACGGGCTCCAAACAACGATTTTCCCACACAAGAACTTATCAATTCATTATCACCATCGTATATTACTACATCACATTCCTTGAAAAGCGTCAACTTTTCCATACACTTGTCTGGTACCGAATAGAAGTTTTCCTGATGAGCTCCTCCGATGTTGGTCAATACCCCTACAGTGGGACGAATAATACTTTGCAAGGCCTCCATCTCTCCCATTTCCGAGATACCGGCCTCAAAGATACCCAATTCCGTCGTTTCATTCAACAACCAAACAGACAAAGGTACGCCAATCTGTGAATTGTAGCTTCGAGGAGAACGAGTGATAATCCTTTCAGGGCTCAACAATTGATACAACCATTCCTTCACCACCGTCTTGCCATTACTGCCGGTAATTCCAACCACCGGAACCTCAAACTGACTACGATACTTTTCCGCCAAACGTTGCAAGCCCTTCAACGGATGGGCCAATTGCAAAAAGTTGGCATCTGCATAATCATTGATATTCTGCGGCAAGTCACTTACCACAAAATTACGGACACCACGTTCATATAAATCAGGAATATATTTGTGTCCGTCATTCCGTTTGGTCTTCAACGCAAAAAAGAGCGTATCTTCCGCAAAGCACAACGAACGGCTGTCTGTCAAAATCCAATCTATTTCAGCAGGATGTGTACCCACCCGATTGGCATTCAATATTTGGGTTACATTTTCAATCGAGATTCGCATAATTCCATTTCTTTTTGCACCTCTAAGTACGGCAATTTTTCTTTCATTCTAGCTATCTTTAACACAATTTGAGATAAAAAAGCCCGATATCCTTCCGATTCCGGCGAATAAGGCTTATGATTCAGCCCTTTCTTTATCTCTTCCCATTCCTGCATGACTGCTTCTGTTTCTCTACTGAAATAGCATTTCGAGAAACACGTCCAAATGTAATCAATCGCCATCCGGGAAGGATGAATCATATCATCTGCATAAAAGCGATAATCCCGAAGTTCGTCCTGCATGATTTCATACGACGGGAAATAATAGCAATCGGCAACAGTGCGGCACAACTCATCAGTCGCCAACAACAGAGTCGATTTACTTAACTGATTACCATGCATACCATCTTTTGCATGACGAATAGGGCTGACTGTAAACAAGAACTTTACTTGAGGATTGATTTCCTTTATGCCTGCCAAAAGAGTATGCCATTCATTCACTATCGCCTCAACGCCCAACTTCGTGCGTAAGAACATTCTGTCCGGCTGTTTATGGCAATTCCCTACAATCTCACCCGTTTCTTGAAGCTGATAGACATAGGAAGTCCCCCAAGTCACTACCAACCAGTCAATGGCTGGCAAAGAATCTGTTGCATTTAGCAACCGTTCATTGATCAGTTGCAAGCAATTCCCCATACTGGAAGCAGAAAAGTGACTGTGATGCATCCAACTATGCCATTCTCCTTTGGAAAAGAACAAATCCGATTCATCAAACACCTTACCGTCCATGATTTGCCGCAATGCTTTTGCTATGGAAATAGGATTGTACAAAACTCCATAGGGATTCACATCGCATCGGAATTTATTTTCCATCAACAGATTTCCAATATTTTCAGCAAAACAGGAACCAAAGAACATAATTCGGTCCGAATGACGGATTTCTGCTTGTCTTTCGGGCAATTCAACTTGCGTTCTGAAATTCATTTCTTCATCTATTCTCTAAAATTTAGGTGCAAAAATAAGTATAATACACATAAAAGCGCTATTTTTGCATAACATTTATCATCTACAAGAGAAATGGAACAAGATAATTCATACCCATTGCTGATGCAAATCGATACTCCAGCGGACTTGCGCAACCTGAAAGTTGAGCAATTGCCCGAAGTATGCAATGAGCTTAGGCATAAAATTATTGATGAACTATCATGCAATCCCGGTCACTTTGCATCCAGCCTTGGAGTAGTCGAATTGACCGTTGCTTTACATTATGTATTCAACACTCCATACGACCGTATCGTTTGGGATGTTGGACACCAAGCCTATGGACATAAGATACTGACCGGACGTCGTGACGCTTTCCATACCAACCGGAAATTGAACGGTATCCGTCCTTTTCCGTCCCCAAAAGAAAGTGAATACGATACTTTTACCTGCGGTCATGCTTCCAACTCCATTTCCGCGGCTTTAGGTATGGCGGTAGCAGCCAAGCATAAAGGTGAAGACAATCGTCATGTGGTGGCCGTCATTGGTGACGGTTCCATGAGTGGCGGTCTGGCCTTTGAAGGATTGAACAATGCTTCATCGACTCCCAACAATCTCCTGATTATCCTGAATGACAACAATATGGCCATCGACCGCAGTGTAGGTGGCATGAAACAATACTTGCTGAATTTACAGACATCGGAAAGCTACAACCGCTTCCGCTACAAAGTATCCTGCTTATTACATAAGTGGGGAATCTTGAACGATTCCAGACGGAAAAGCCTCATCCGCTTCAATAACAGCCTGAAATCCATGCTTACCCAACAACAAAATGTGTTCGAGGGTATGAACATCCGATATTTTGGACCGATTGACGGACACGATGTCAATGGATTGGCGAAAGTATTGAAGGATATCAAGGACATGCAAGGTCCAAAACTCCTGCACATCCATACGACCAAAGGAAAAGGCTTTGAACCGGCCGAAAAAGCCGCAACCATATGGCATGCACCGGGTAAGTTTGACAAAGAAACCGGTGAACGCATCGTAGCTGATACCGAAGGAATGCCCCCTTTGTATCAAGAAGTATTTGGCCATACGCTATTGGAATTGGCTAAACAAAACGACAAGATAGTAGGTGTAACACCTGCCATGCCTTCCGGTTGTTCCATGAACATACTGATGAAGGAAATGCCTGAAAGAGGATTCGATGTCGGGATTGCCGAAGGACATGCCGTTACTTTCTCTGGCGGTATGGCCAAAGACGGCTTGATTCCATATTGTAATATATACTCGTCTTTCATGCAGCGTGCATACGACAACATCATCCACGATGTTGCCCTACACAAACAGCACGTTGTGTTCTGTTTGGATAGAGCCGGTTTGGTGGGTGAAGACGGACCTACCCATCATGGAGCATTCGATTTGGCCTATTTACGTTCGGTTCCGAACTTGACCATAGCCTCTCCAATGAATGAGCATGAATTGCGCAAACTCATGTTTACCGCCCAACGACCGGAAATGGGACCTTTCGCTATCCGATACCCGAGAGGCAGAGGAGTGTTGGTAGATTGGCGTTGTCCTTTGGAAGAAGTACAGATTGGAAAAGGTAGAAAGCTGAAAGAAGGCAAAGACATTGCTGTTCTATCTTTGGGTCCTATCGGCAACGAAGCCGTGAAGGCCATTGCCTCTGCCGAAGCTGAAAGCGGCAAGAGCATTGCCCATTACGACCTCCGTTTCCTGAAACCATTGGACGAAGAAATTCTCGATGAAATCGGACAAAACTTCAAGTTTGTTGTTACGATTGAAGACGGAGTTCTGAAAGGCGGGATGGGAAGTGCCATCTTGGAGTATATGTCCGACCACGGCTATACACCGACCGTCCGTCGCATTGGATTGCCTGACAGTTTCGTTCAACATGGTACTCCTAAGGAATTGTACCAAATCTGTGGAATGGATGCCGAAAGCATCAAAAATGTATTGTTATCACTTTAACGTATAACGAAGATGAAAATCATTATCGGTGGTGCCGGTGCTGTCGGCACTCATTTAGCAGAGCTCTTGTCGAGCGAAAAACAGGACATCATCCTAATGGACGAAGACGAAAGCAAGTTGAGCAAAATGGACTCTAACTTCGACTTGATGACCGTCTGTGCTTCACCAACGTCCATTCAAGCTCTGAAGAATGCCGGTGTCGACGATGCCGACCTCTTCATCGCTGTCACCCCAGAGGAAAGCCGGAACATGACGGCTTGCATGATTGCAACCAATTTGGGAGCCAAAAAAACGCTTGCCCGTATTGACAACTATGAATATCTGTTGCCTAAGCACAAGGAATTCTTTGCCCAAGCAGGCATCAACTCGCTCATCTATCCGGAAATGCTGGCGGCCAAGGACATCGTGGATGCCATCAAGATGAGCTGGATACGTCAATGGTGGGAGTTCTACGGAGGAGCACTGATTCTGATTGGAGCCAAGATGAAGGAGACGGCACAGATTCTGAACGTCCCCCTTTTCGAGTTAGGCTCCCGCAATATCCCTTTCCACATTGTGGCCATCAAACGAGGAAACGAAACGATCATCCCCCGAGGCGACGACATGATTCTGCTGAACGACATTGTCTATTTCACCACCACCAAGAAATACATACCTTACATCCAAAAAATTTCGGGCAAGGAACATTATCCCGAAGTACGCAACGTGATGATTATGGGCGGGAGCCGCATCGCAGTCCGGACCTCGCAATATATCCCCGAATACATGCAAATAAAAATCATCGAAAGCAACCTGGAACGTTGCCATCGACTGACCGACTTGGTCGACGACAAAATCATGATTATCAATGGGGACGGACGAGACATCGACTTACTATTGGAAGAAGGAATCAAGAATACCGATGCTTTCGTGGCTCTGACTGGCAATTCGGAAACGAACATCCTGGCTTGCTTGGCCGCCAAACGATTGGGAGTCATCAAGACCGTGGCAGAAGTAGAAAACATTGACTATATCAGCATGGCAGAAAGTCTGGACATCGGTACCGTCATCAACAAGAAGATGATTGCCGCCAGTCACATCTATCAGATGATGCTCGATGCCGACGTAGCCAATGTGAAATGCCTCACCTTTGCCAATGCCGATGTAGCAGAATTCAAGGTAAAGGAAGGTTCGCGCATCACCCAGAAACCCATCAAGGATATGGGATTGCCCAAGGGTATCACCATCGGTGGACTTATTCGCAACGGTGAAGGTATGCTTGTGACCGGTAACACCATGATTCAGCCGGGCGACCATGTCGTAGTCTTCTGTTTGGAAAAAATGATTAAGAAAGCTGAGAAATTTTTCAACTGATGATTAACTGGAAGATGATAAGCAAAATTATGGGATTCCTCCTCTTCATCGAGGCAGGTTTCCTCTCGTTGTGTACTGCCCTGTCCATTTTCTACAAGGAACCGGACATGGCGGCTTTCATCCTCTCCACCCTGTTAACCATTGCCGTAGGCATCCCTTTGTCGTATGCCGGGAAAGATGCCGAGCGTAAGCTAAGCCGGAAAGACGGCTATGTGGTCGTAACCTTTGCCTGGATTATTTTTTCCATATTCGGAATGTTACCTTATTATATAAGCGGCTACATTCCCAATCTCACCAATGCTTTCTTCGAGACCATGTCTGGCTTCTCCACTACCGGAGCCAGCATTTTGGATGACATAGAATCGCTTCCCCATGCCTTGCTTTTCTGGCGGAGCATGACGCAATGGATTGGCGGGATGGGAATTGTCATCTTCACCATAGCAGTACTGCCCATCTTCGGTGTGGGTGGTATCCAGCTCTTTGCAGCCGAAGCTACAGGTCCGAAAATCGACAAGATTAGCCCACGCATTGACGTGACCGCCAAGTGGATTTGGGGCATCTACATCGTGCTGACCATCGCCGAAACCATTTTGCTGATGTTGGGCGGTCTTTCGTTGTTCGATAGCGTATGCCATGCCATGAGTACTACTGCCACGGGTGGATTCTCTACCAAGCAAGACAGCATTGCCGCCTTCCATTCTCCATACGTGGAATATGTCATTACCATCTTCATGTTCCTTTCGGGCATCAATTTCTCTTTGCTTTATCTCTTGTTCCTCAAGGGAAGCATCAAACGATTGCTCGGTGATTCCGAAGTACGTTGGTATGTAAAAACCGTATTGATATTCACAATAATTATCACCATCGGTCTGCTCATCAGTTCGCCCATGGGATTGGAAGAAGCATTCCGTAAGTCTTCCTTCTTGGTCGTTTCACTCCAGACCACCTGCGGATATGTCACGGACGACTATATGCTATGGGCACCTCCCTTGTGGATGCTCACTACCATCATCACCTATTGCGGAGCATGTGCCGGCTCTACCTCGGGCGGAACCAAATGCATCCGGGCGGTCATTGTAGCACGTATCGCCAAAAACGAATTTATGCACATTCTCCATC
>JAFTTU010000093.1 GCA_017466635.1 Bacteroides sp. | reverse complement strand
GACGATTTCATCTACGAAGCGGAAGTGAAGCAGACTGCCGACAATGAATTGGTGGGAATGCGCCGTACCCGTAGCTGGGTGGACAATCAGTACATCTATTTTGTGCTTCAGTTCTCCAAACCGATTCAGGAGTTGCAACAAATCAATGAAAAGCAGGCAGTGGCACGTTTCGGACAGGAACGTGAACTGATAGCCAAGGTAGGTCTCTCCATCGTCAGCGTGGAGAATGCCCGTGAGAATTTGTTGCATGACATGCCGGACTTCAACTTCGATGCCGTTTCCAACCAGGCATTGGCTGCTTGGGAAAAGGAACTTTCCGTGGTCAATGTAAAGGGAGGAACCGAAGCGCAGCGCACCAATTTCTATACCGCATGGTATCATTCGTTGGTGGTGCCTAACCGTACCAACGATATCAACAACCAGTATCGTCGTCACGATAGCAGCATCGCAGTGACTCCGGAAGGAAAGACCACTTATTCAACGTTCTCCACTTGGGATACGTTCCGTGCATGGCATCCGTTGATGACCTTGACCGATACCGATTTGGTGAACAACATGATACAGTCGTTGCTCAATATGTACGAAGTGACCGGCGAACTTCCTATCTGGCCGCTTTCGTCGGGCGAAACGGGTACGATGATTGGCTATCACTCGGTTTCCATCATTGCCGATGCATACATGAAGGGCATCCGTGGCTATGATGTGGAAAAGGCATTGGAAGCGATGGTGGTTTCGTCGAACAAGAATGCCAAGGGTTCGGATTATTATACCAAGTATGGTTTCATCCCGTCCAACATCAAGCGTGAATCGGTTTCTTGCTTGCTGGAGTATGCTTACGATGACTGGGCCATCGCTCAAATGGCGAAGGATATGGGCAAGGAAGATATCTATCAGGAATACATGGAACGTGCCTTGAACTATTGCAACGTGTTCGACGGCAATGTCCGTTTCTTCCACGGCAAGCGCATGGACGGCAACTGGGAAGAGAAGTTCAATCCGGCTGCAGTGGGCCATGAGTTTACCGAAGCTACCGCTTGGCAGTATCGTTTCTTCGTGCCTCACGATGTGAATGGCATGATTCAGCTGTTCGGTGGAAAGGAAACCTTTACCGCCGACTTGGATGATTTGTTCAATACTTCGGATGGAGTGGTAGGCAAGGCATCGGACATTACCGGCTTGATTGGTCAGTATGCCCATGGCAACGAACCGAGCCATCACATGGCTTATCTGTATAATTACATCGGTCAGCCTTGGAAGACTCAAGCCATGACCCGTCGCTTGCTCGACGAAATGTATGCACCGACTCCGGAAGGTATTGTGGGTAATGAAGACTGCGGCCAGATGTCGGCTTGGTACATCCTCAGTGCGATGGGCTTCTATCCGGTATGTCCGGGCAGCAATGAGTTTGCCTTGACTACTCCGGTATTCGAACAAGTGGACTTGAAGTTGGCGAATGGCAAGACCTTGACCGTTACTGCCAATAATCCGACCAAGAATATCTACATCGATGCGGTGACTTTCAATGGACAGCCGATAGAAAAGAATTACATCACTTACGAACAATTGATGCAAGGCGGTACCTTGGCGTTTACCTTGACTGATGAACCGAACATGCAGCGTGGTACTTCGGATGAGGCGGCTCCTTATTCGGCTACCGAAGGCAAATGGGTATCGATTCCGTATGTGAGTCAAGACTTGCATCTGTTTGAAGGCGAGACAAAGGTATCTTTGTCTACAACCACTGAAGGTGCCAAAATCTATTTTACGTTCAATGGAGAAGAACCGGATGAAAATTCATTGGGATATGTAGAACCATTTACTTTGGATTGTTCGAAATTGATTAAGGCGAAGGCATTCAAGGAAGGTTATAAGCCTAGCCGTACGTTTACCGTTCAAGCTACCAAGGCCGAGTTCAAGCCGGCTCGTCAGGCAACAGGTACGGTGAATGGTGTGAATTATGTACATGTAATCGGTAACTTCCAGAAGGTGGCAGATTTGAAGAATGGCAAGTTCGTGAAGCAGGGTGTCATGACCGAACCGTCCATCAAGGAAGCCGTACAACCAGACCACTTCGGTTATACCTTTACGGGCATGATTGATATTCCGGAAGATGGTATCTATGGTTTCTACACCCGCTCGGATGACGGTAGTGTGCTCTATATTGATGGAGAAAAGATTGTGGACAACGACGGCTCGCACTCGGCATTGGTGGCTAGTGGTAAGGTGGCCTTGAAGAAGGGCTTGCATACTTATCAGTTGCTCTACTTGGAAGATTACGAAGGCGACCACTTGAGTTGGGGTTGGAGACTCCCGGGCAAGGATGAATTCGAACCGATACCGGCCAATAGATTGTATGTAAAATAAGCTGATAAAAAGATGAAAAAGAATATCCTGAAATTAGGAGTAGCCTTGATGGTATGGGGAAGTATTCTCCCGTCTGTTCAGGCACAAGAAGTGGCAAGGGAAGCCAAACTTCATACTTATGTGATGGAAAATCCGTATGAAGTGCCGAAAATCAAGGCTCCGAAAGGCAAGAAAGTAAAGAATGTGGTACTGATGATTGGCGACGGCATGAGCCTAATGCACGTCTACTCGGCTTGGACTGCCAATCGAGGAAAGTTGTATCTGGACAACAGTCAGGCAGTAGGTTTGTCGAAGACTTATTGTGCCAATGAATTGATTACCGACTCGGGTGCAGGTGGTACAGCCATCGCTACCGGTCAGAAGACCAACTACCATTATGTAGGTGTCGATGTCAATGGAAATGAATTGCCGTCCTTGATTACTCTTTCGAAGCAGAAGGGCATGTCGGCGGGGATTGCGGTAACTTGCCGTTTGTGGGATGCTACTCCGGCAGACTTCTGTTGCCACAATATCGACCGTGACGATGAATACGATTTGATAGCCGACTATGTGGATTGCGGTGCCGACTATGTAGTAGGAGGGGGAGCGCAGAAATTCGAGAACCGACCGGATGGACGCAACATCTTTCAGGAACTCGAAGCGAAAGGGTATCAGGTAGCCCGTAGTTGGGAAGAAGCCAAAGCCATCCCTTCGGGTAAAATCTTTGCGGTAACAGACCCGAAAGATACTCCGGTTCCGGCAGAACGTGGCGACCGCTTGGCACAATCGGCTTTGAAGGGGATGGACATCATGAGCCAGAACAAGAAGGGTTTCTTCATGATGATTGAAGGTTCCCAATTGGACGATTATGGTCACTTCAACGACTTGGACTTGTTGATGCAGGAAACACACGATTTCGACCGTACCGTAGGTGCCGTGTTCGAATGGGCAGCGAAGGATGGCGAGACGTTGGTTGTGGTAACTGCCGACCATGAAACCGGAGGCTTGACCCTCGTGGACGGTGACTTGCAGAAGGGAGAGATCCAATGCAAGTTCTCTACCGGTAGCCACTCGGGTGTGATGGTTCCGGTCTATGCCTTTGGTCCGGGTTCGGAACACTTTACCGGATTGTATGAAAATACCGCGATATTTGACAAGATAGCAACTCTCTTAAAACTGAAGAAATAATGAAGAAACGCACGATGATAGCTGGTTTGCTTGGTTTGGCGATGTGCCCGGGCATCGGTCATGCACAGAGCTGTGGCAATGACAGCATTTATAAGATTCCTTATAAGGATACGTATGTAAAGCAGGCGTTGGTAGCCGAAAATGAATTTCGTGTACAACAACCGAAGTATGTAACGCTTCCTACTTTTTCAGAGGCCAAGCAGATACTCCCTAATCCGATATGGGCCGGTCATGAAGAAGAAATCAACATGTACTGGCGTGCGTGGGAAATCGGGGTAGGCAATCTGCGTAACCCGCAACCGGGTTCGGGCTTCATCATGCCTTACATTGATACGGCTTACAATGGAAACATCTTCATGTGGGATTCTTCCTTCATCCTGATGTTTGCTCGTTATGGTGCCCGTTTCTTCCCGTTCCAGAATACCTTGGACAATTTCTACGCCAAGCAGCATCCGGACGGATTCATCTGTCGTGAAATCAAGGCCGACGGTGCGGACTGTTTCGAACGCTACGACCCGGTAAGTACCGGTCCGAACTTGATTCCTTGGTGCGAAATGGTGTACTTCCACCAATTCGGTGATATGGAACGTCTGCACAAGATTTTCCCGGTGCTCTGTTCGTATTACAAGTGGTTGAAGCTGAACCGCACCTGGAGAAACGGTATGTATTGGTCGAGCGGTTGGGGAACCGGTATGGACAACATGCCGCGTGTACCGAGTGAATACAGCATGATTTTCAGCCACGGTCACATGATTTGGTTGGATACCAACTTGCAGCAGCTTTTCATTGCCAACTTGTTGCTCGAAATGGGCTTCTACTTGGAACGTTGGCAGGAAATTGAAGAACTGGAAGACGAAGCCGAAATGTTGAAGAAGTACATCCGCGAAAACTTGTGGGACGAAGAAACCGGTTTCTTGTATGACCAGTATGCAGACGGTTCGCTTTGCAAGACCAAGGGCATCGGTGCTTATTGGGCATTGTACTCAGATGTATTGAACGAAGAACAGACCAACCGAATGGTGAAGGAGTTGGATAATGAAGCTACTTTCAACCGTCCTTTCCGTGTTCCTTCGTTGTCGGCTGACAATCCTCGCTACAAGGCCAACGGCCGTTATTGGCAGGGTGGT
>JAFTTU010000168.1 GCA_017466635.1 Bacteroides sp. | reverse complement strand
GGACGTGGCTCACCATAAAAGTCCAGTATCTGCTTCACGAACAAGGGTTCCTCATTCCAGAAGTAACCCATGATTTCTTCTTCTTTCTTGGTCAATGTTTTCATCAGATTCTAAGTTTTTTGCAAAGAAACTAATTTTTACAGTTTATAAACTGACTCTTGTAGTTAAATAATATTAAGAGGAGAGAAAAGCTGCATGAAGGAGTTTCATTCAGAAATTTATGCTATAAAAAATTAGGATACCGAGGTGGTGAAGCATAACATCGGGCATACCACTCTGCACAAGATTGTGGTGGTGTATCGGGGTATGGATATGGTGGTTTGTGAGGAAGTTTTGTAGTACATAAAAGAAAGGCTTGATTGCATCGGATCCGATGCAATCAAGCCTTTCTTTTTTACGGTTCCACAATCACCACCACCGGATTAGCTTCTTCATCCAACTCCAAACGGCTCTTGTTTTCTTCACTCAACTTATCAATCCCAATCAAGGCACAAAATCCTCCGTCAGCAGTTGCTCCCCGGATGGACAGTTTCTGATTGTTCGCTTCATCCATCATCGTTGCGCCTTTCATTAGAGTTACACTCTTTTTCTTTTTGTCATAGAATCCACTATATACTTTCGTATTCTTCATATCGTATAATCCGGTACGCAGATGGAAGTAAAGGTAATCCTTGCCTTCCAAGATATAGTCGAAACTGATTTTGTCGTTGCATCCGGCTGTTTGGAAAGCATCCTCTTCCTTCCAATGCCATTTGCCCAATTCGAGAATCTTATACGATTCCAAGCCTTCTTCCGTAACGGTATAGATGGTGTCGTTGAAAGCTTGTTTCAAGTGGATTTCACTTTCATGTTTCCACAATGAAGGACTGTTTACCGCATAGAAGTTGGCTTTTTCTTCGCCGTCCTTTATGGTCATCAAGTGACCGCCATAGGCAACGTAGGCTCCCAATCGGGTACTGATAGACAAATGCTCACTGGAAAGCGAGAATACATCCGAAGTCCAAGTAGCTATAGGCTTCGGCTGTCCACTCTCCTTGTTTAGATGGAACACCGATGGCACTTCAGCTTCCGCATGTATCTTGGTATGTCCCCATATCCGGTTTCCATCCATCAAGAAATAGCAATTATATAGATTGTAAAGTTCTTCGTCCTTCACTTCAATACGATTCACATACTTTCCGGTCTTGTCATAAACAAGAAAATCGTTCTTCCAACCTTGTACATAAATGAGCTGTTCTTCCATATCCACCCAGAAGCTCACTTCGTTGAATCCTCCTTTGGCATATTCCTTGGGGCCTTGACCGATGCTTCCTACATCAGCGATGTAAGCCCCGGTATGTCGGTCGAAGATTTTCAGAGGCTGGTTCAGCGATGATGCCACAATGATGTCCTTTGCCACCACGATGTGGGGTGCCATTCCTATCAAAGAATGGTCGTTGGTCTCTAGCGGTACATATTCTACTTTCGAAAAATAGTCTGCCATATTCAATGGCTTGTCTGTAACTGTTTCCATCGCTCCGGCAATATCAATCGTTCTTACCTGATTTCCGCTTTGCGGAGTGGTGGAGCAAGCAGCCAATAATAGAGCCAATGCTCCTGCATGTAGTAGATTCCTTTTCATTACCTTGTTGTTTGAATACATCATAAATGCTTTTATTTCTCTTTCAGTACTGCCACTATTACCTTCACATCTTCAGGTAAATCCTTCAGCATTTTCTTCAACCGTTTGGTTGCTTCTGGATTCTTCATTTGCTTGGATACACTTTGTTGAACCTTTTTTCTCAAATCCTCCACATTGTACCAAGTATAGATTTCACCGTTTAGAGACACTTTCTTAGGCCAGAAATCAAGTCCTCCGTCTAAATCATTGACAATCCCTTCAAGTGTCCGTCTGTCAGTGGTACTTTTTGTCGGTATAACCCATTCTTGGTTGGTCTTTCTATTGAATAATACCCGATGGATAAATCCTTTATAATTGAAACCACCAAATAGATAGTTTTCAGCAATTATCGTGGATCGAATGGCATAGCAAGAAAGTAATCCTTCACTTTCGTCTTTCCAGTATTTGGCGACATCTTTTATTCCCTTATAAGGATGATTATGTGTCCCTACTTCATATCGATATATCGGAATGGGGCTGTGTTGGGGACTGATTTCATAAATCGTTTTCATGGTTGGCATGTGAAAATAGATTTTATCCTTCAGCAAATGTACCTTCGTTTGATTCCATGAAATATAGGTTTGGAATACGGTATCAGGTAATATGTCTTGCTTGATGGAATCCAACGACGTACTATACCAATCGATTTTATAACAGGAATGTATATCGTCCCCGACAATTCGATGTTCTTTCAATAAATAAGACTCATTCAACCTGAAATAGGCTATGCCATCATCATAAGGGAAAGCAACGTCGTCTGTAAGTGTTCCGGTTAACGGATTATATGACACGGAAAACCAAAATCTTTTCATGCCTTTGATTTTTGAGGTCCTATTGATTAATGTGTTCTTATCTTTCAGTGGGAACAATGTATTGAGCGGTGGACAGTAAGGTAGCAGTCCATCATACTTTGTAAAAGCACTGAAGTTTGTTTCTTTAATCATTTTTCCATCTGTTCTACAGAACAGACTTCCTCTGACGGAATCATTCCTATAGTTACTCCATATGTAATCCGGTAAAAGTTCTACTTCATCCATGTCATTTATATCTGTTGAGTGAATCGGGTAATATTCAATGGAATCGGCTATTTCACTCAACAAACAGAAAGAATCAGTCCGGTTTGTTAAATTTATGACCGTGACAGATTCATCGTTTGGGCATGATACTCCTTCCTGCTTCCCGCTTTGCGGAGTGGTGGAGCAAGCGGCCAGCAATAGAACCAAGGTTCCTGTATGTAATAGATTACTTTTCTTCATCAATCGTTATATTTTCAATACTTCGCTTCTTTATCTTTCAGTTTCGCAAGTAATACGAAACTCAATATTTTCTTTCGTTATTCTCTGACAATGTTTGAAAGGGAAAGAAAAAACATCATCCCCACTATCCTTGGTTGGGGTAGTGGGGATGAGAGAAATTCTATAAACTTACTAATCTTCCAACAGTTGTTTGAGTTCTTCTTTTGTAGGCAAGTAAGTAAGGTATTGGGCTGCAAAAATTTGCTTTTC
>JAFTTU010000167.1 GCA_017466635.1 Bacteroides sp. | reverse complement strand
TTATAAGAATGGTAAGGCTGGTTTCTATGATGTAGGTGCCACTTTCTCGCATACGTTCAATGACCGGAACAAGCTGAACATCTATGGTTATTATAGCCGTGACCGTTTTTCTTTCAACGATCATGAAAAATATGGCTATAGCAACATGAATGTATCGGCTCATTGGCGATGCTTTTTCAATGACCGGTTGACGGGTAATTTCTCCGTTGGGTATGACCATTATGATTATTGGAATGATGAGACGGTTGATTCCATTCAGGCAGCGCGTCTTTCTTTCAATATCAACCAATACTTTGCCAAGGCCAACTTCAACTTGGAGTTGGAAAAACATAAGCTGAACTTCGGGGCATCGACCTTGCTTTATAACATCCGTTCGGGCAAGTATGAACCGTTGGGCAAGTATTCTTTGGTTGCGTTTGACGAATTGCAGAAGGACAAGGCTTTGGAAAGTGCCGTCTATCTGGGTGAAGAATGGGAAATCACACCGAAGTTCTCCGTAAATGCGGGCATCCGTTATTCCATGTTCAATGCATTAGGGCCGCGTGACTATTACACCTATCAACCGGGCATGTTGCCTTCAAGCAATAGTATCGTCGATACCGTCCGTGTAACGGGTAGCAAAGTGCTGAAGACCTATCACGGTCCGGAGTTCCGCTTGTCGGGTAGATATGCGTTCAATGATGATTTTTCGGTGAAGGCAGGGTTCAATACCATGCGTCAGTACATCCATAAGGTGAGCAATACGGCTATCATGAGTCCTACGGATACTTGGAAGCTGAGTGATGCAAACATCAAGCCTCAACAGGGATGTCAATTGGCCGGTGGATTCTATTACAATACATCGGACCGCATGTGGGAGTTCTCGTTGGAAGGGTATTACAAGAAGATGAAAGATTATTTGGATTATCGTAGTGGTGCCAAGCTCTTGATGAACCACCATTTGGAAACCGATGTCATCAATACCGAAGGCTATGCGTATGGGGTGGAACTGGAAGTGAAAAAGCCGAAGGGCAAGCTGAACGGTTGGGCCAGCTATACTTATTCCCGTACGTTCCTCCGTCAGAATGACAAGCGTATTTCCCGTCCTATTAACGATGGAGACTGGTATCCGACAGAATATGACAAACCGCATGATTTCAAGTTTGTAGGAAACTATAAGTTTACCCGTCGTTACAGTTTGTCATTGAATATGGACTATAGTACCGGACGGCCCACGACTATCCCTGCCGGTCAGTTCTATGACCATAAACTGAATACGACACAAGTCTTCTATACCGACCGAAACAGCTACCGTGTGCCTGATTATTTCCGTATGGACCTTTCGTTCAATGTGGAATACAGTCATCACCTGACATTGGCTACCCATAGCAGCATTTCGTTCGGGATATATAACTTGACTGGTCGTAAGAATGTGTATTCCATCTATTATGCAGTGGAGAACAAGAGAATACAAGGATATAAGATGTCCATCTTCGGGGCACCGATTCCTTTTGTGACGTATAATATTAAATTCTAATGGTATGAAGAAGTTTGGACAAATCATAGGACTATGGGGTGCAATGTCTTTCGTGTTGTTGATGGGATGTGTAGACAAGTTTGAGGCAGACGTCAGCGAACTGCCAACCGAAGGACTGGTCATTGAAGGCAATATCATATCAGACAGTACGGTGGTATTCCATCTGAACAAGAAATTGCCTCTGACGTATTCTAAGGAAAACGAGGACTTGTATGATACGTATCTGGATGTGGATGCTGAACTGTACGTACACGGTAGTGATGGTACTTCCTGGGTAGGACATGGACTTGGAGAAGGACAGTATCAAGTACGGATAGGTACATTGAAACCGGATGTGGAATATCACCTGGAAGTGAAGCATGAAGGGGATGTTTATCTGTCAGAACCTCAGAGACCGGTTGAAACGATTGAAATAGAAAACCTCACTTTCAGTCAGCCGGATTTAAAGGGACCGGTGAATATTTATTTGGATTCACAAGAAGGAAGTGCGGATGGCTCAAGGTATTATCTTTGGTATTTTGAGGAAGATTGGGAACTGCGTGCCGAGTACGTCTCAGCTGTTCTTTATAATTATGAACAGGACAAGGTCATCCGTTATGATTATCCTCCTGTGGCACAGGGTTGGCGCTATTATGGTACCGATCAAATCGTGTTGGGAAGCACTGAATCGAATGTGATGAATAAGATTGTAGGTAAATCCATCCATTCCATCAAGAATACCGACCGTCGCTTGTCTGTACTTTATAGCATTCGGGTTTATCAGCGTACTTTGACTCGTCAGGAATATGAATATTATCAGGAACGTGTCAAGTTGAATAAGGAAATGGGTGGCTTGTTTACTCCTCTGCCTTCGGAATTCCCGACCAACATTACATGCAGCAATTCATCCCGTAAGGTTATCGGTTATGTAGGTTGTAACATGGGAGTAGCCCAACGTCAACTTTACATATCAACGGACGAAGTTGCTTATGTGAATAAATATGATTGTAAGTTTGGAGAAGCTCCGGAAGGGACATATCGGGAAAAATATGCGGCAGGCTTTCAGATATGCGATGATTCCTTTATTTGGGCTAAAGGTGAATGTGTAGACGTAACATGGCTCAATGCAGACCCGTTAGGAAGACCCGACTGGTGGCCGAATCCTTATCTGTATTATCCACAGGAGGAAGCTGATACTCATTAAAACAAGATGGAGGAATGAATATGAAAAGAACAATCGTTGCAATGTGGTTGAGTCTGTGCTGGTTAGTGGGAATCTCCCAAACCCTGGACTTGATGAGAATATATACCGACAAGGACTGCTATTTGGCAGGTGAGAAACTATGGGTGAAGGTATGTCTGGATGACGACATATTGCCCGGTAATGGCATGAGCAAGGTGGCGTATGTGGAAATCTGCGATACGGCACAAGTCCGTGCTCAGGGAAAGGTCGCTTTGCAGGAAGGAGTAGGCTGGGCTTGTATCCAGTTGCCACCTACCATGCATTCGGGCGTCTATCAGTTGACGGCCTATACGCGATATATGCGTAACCTGAATCCGGAAAGCTTCCCACGGAAACATGTGGCGGTACTGAATGTGCGAACCACCTCGTCGGACGACAATCTGGTGGCCAATGATTCTGTTGCTTTCCCTATACCTATGCAGGAAAGTTCGAAGAGCCGCCTGATGAAGAGTGACAAGGAGACATACGGTATCCGCGAAAAGGTGAAGATGACTTGGTCGGCACATTTGGCGGAAGCCAAGGACTTGTCTTTGTCGGTGATACGGAAGGATTGCAAGGTGCAGTTCCCTCAACCGGAATCAGCCGTTCCTGTACCGTTGAGTGGTGCCCGTTGGCAAGCCGAATGTGAAGGACATATCGTGACGGGACGAGTCATTGGCGATAGTCTTCCCAAAGGTATGTTGGCACAACTTTCGTGTGTAGGCAAGGAAATGAAGGTATTCGAAGGAAAGAAGCTGGACGACCGTACGTACCGTTTCTATGCACATGGAGTAAATGGCGAGCAGGACGTGGTCTTGTCGGCTTTCAACAATGTAGGGAAGGCATTCCGCATGGAAGTGGAATCTCCATTTGCCGAACTCTTGCCTCCACAGCTTCCGGACTTGTATTGCCACTTTCAGGATTCTGCATTGATAGACCGTAGCGTCGCCTTGCAGTTGGCACAAGCCATGCCTAAGGCCGTATTGCCGAAGAGACTGGATGAGGTCATCTACGGACAGCTTCCGAGCAAGACCTATAATCTGGACGAATATGTCCGCTTCAATACCGTGAAGGAATGTATCATCGAGTTTGTCTTGGGAGCGGCTATCGACAAGAAAGGAGGCCGTACCATTATCAAGATGTTGCAGGAAGACAGCAAGGAATACAGCTTGTTCCCCGTGCTGGTACTCATCGACGGGGTGGCTTTCTACTACCATCCGGAAGTATTGGCATACAATGCTCACAATGTCCATTACATCCATCAGTACCGAGGCAACTATGTATTGGGCGAAACGGTTTATGGGGGCATCCTCTCGTTGATTACCCATCGTGGCAATATGCCTGACATGCGCATCAATGACGATATGCAGATGTTGGCCTATGAATTCCCTCAGAATCGTCCAGCCTTCGAAATGCCGGATTATGACAAGGTAGAAATGAAAGCTTCCCGTCGTCCGGACTTCCGTCATACCTTGTATTGGGCTCCTGCGGTAGAAGGCAAGACCGGAGCCACTTTCTACACCTCCGATATGGAAGGTACCTATGTGGCAACCTTGACCGGTATGGATGCCGAAGGGAAGAAGATACAAGTGAAATGTGAGTTTGTTGTAGAATCGAGCGACGTATCACTCGAATGATACAACATTATAACTGGAGTGATACAACCGTCTCACTCCAATAATACGATAGTATCACTCGTGTGAGACGGTCTGTTTGTTTAGCTTTGAAATGCCGGGAGATAGAGAGGAAGAAAACATTCGGCTGTATTCTTCGTCTTAAGAAAAAAAGCATTACTTTTACATCTCCGGAATGGAGAAGCGGGAGAAAATAAAGAAGAAATATGCTGAAAGACCTATTCATCATTTCGCAAATCAAGAAAGGAGACATTAAAGCTTTCGAGCAATTGTTCCGCCAATACTATTCTCCGCTTTGCCTTTATGCCATGAGCATTGTAGGCGAAAGGGAGGGGGCGGAAGAAATTATCGAAGAGCTGTTCTATACCATTTGGAGGGACAGGAAGAAGTTGGGGCTCTTCCTGTCCACTCAAGGCTATCTGTACACTTCCGTATGCAACAGATGCATGATGTATATCCGTCATCGGAAGATGGACAGTGAGGCGCGGAAGGCAATGCTTCAGTTCATGCCGGAGCATGCAGGAAGTCCGGAGGAGGAAATGGAATGCAAGGAATTGCAGGCGTTTGTGGAGGCGTGCTTACAGAAAATGCCTGAAAGGTCTCGCCAAGTATTCCAGATGCACCGGAACGAAGGCTTGAAATATGCGGAGATTGCCCGTGTATTGGGAATATCCGTCAAGATGGTAGAAGCCGCCATCACCAAGGCACTGAATGTTTTACGTAAAGAAATAGAATCTTATTATAACGAAAGACCATGAAACAGCAAGAATTCGACAGGAAGAGAACAGACGAGGCTTGGAAGAAATTGTACAAGCGTCTGGAAGAAGATGCTCTGCTGCACACGAAGCCAGCCAGACCTACCTATTGGCGGGCCGCCGTTCTATTGGTCATGGTGGCATTGACCGCCCTGACCCTGTATGTGTCTACCGGCAAGGAGCAACCTTTGCCAGCCTTGACTTCCCAACAAACGGAACCTGCTCCTATACAGACCACGGTACTGGAAGACAACTCCATCGTCTATTTGGACAAGGAAGCGTCCCTCCAATATCCCGAGTCCTTTGCCAAGGATGTACGTGAAGTGATGCTGGAAGGAAGTGCCATGTTCGATGTGACAGGCAATCCGGAGCATCCTTTCCGTATCAAGATAGGCACAGTCCAGGTGGAAGTGTTGGGAACGACATTCTATATCCGAAGCAACGGAACCCACTTCTCGGAAGCCGGTGTGAAGAGTGGACGCATCAAGGTGACGGTGCCCGAAATAGGTTATCCCGTCTATATCGGAAAAGGAGAGAAGGTGGTCTTGCAGGATAACCGTCTTCATGTGTCGAACGGTATTGACGAGAGTACCACGGACCATTATACCCGACGGCTCCATTTCAAGGATGCTGCCTTGGGGCGTGTACTTCATGTGCTGAACCGGTTGAATCAGGAAGGCTTCCATTTCGAGGCCACACCGGAGACTGAAAACAGAAGGCTTACATTCACCTATTCCACCAATCCGGCGGAGACTCTTGCCGAATTGATCAGTACGGCACTTGGCATCCGTTATCGGAAAGAAGGTTCTACCCTAATTTTCACCGAATGATGAAGAGATGTATCCGATACCTGTTCGTGGTTCTGGTTGTCCAGTCCGTACTCGGGTTCATTCCTTGCTTGGCACAGAAGGAAGATGGACTCGGGAAGTCCGTTCATTTGCCCCGAAGCAAAGGAAGCATTTACGAACTGCTCCAGCATGTAACCCGACAAACGGGCTATCTGCTGATGTATGACAGCAATCTGATAGACAATGAAAAGGTGCAAGAAATAGAGGAGGGGACACGTACCGTTGCCCAAGCCATCCATGACATTACCGGCAATCCTGGACTTCAACTGTCCATCCGTGAGAACTACATCCTCATCACTCCACCGACAGAACCTTGCGGACAAGAACCGATGCGGATTCTTGGAACATTGCTGGATGCTGAGACGGGTCAGCCTATCTCTTCGGGCACCGTCTATATTCAAGGAAGTTCGTGGGGCACGGTTAGCAATCAGGAAGGCCAGTTTCTTATCCATATTCCGGATAGCATGAAAGCCTCCAGACTGGTTTTCTCGCACGTCGGATATAGGAAACTGGAGATGCCTATTGCCTCGTTCACCGAGAAGAATCCGGTCGTTAGTCTCGAACCCAATCTGGTTTCGTTGCACGAAGTCGTTGTCCGGATGCGTGACCCCGACCTCTTGATTAAGCGCATGCTGGAAGCCAGGGAACAGAATTATTCCAATGTTCCTACATGCCTCACCACTTTTTATCGGGAAGGTACTCACTATCGGAAGAAGTTGTTGGACTTGACAGAAGGTGTCTTCGAAATCTACAAGCCGGGCATCGGGTCTCCGCATGTCAGGGAACAGGTGAAGCAACTGAAGAACAACCGCATCAGCTTC
>JAFTTU010000166.1 GCA_017466635.1 Bacteroides sp. | reverse complement strand
GGACGTGGCTCACCATAAAAGTCCAGTATCTGCTTCACGAACAAGGGTTCCTCATTCCAGAAGTAACCCATGATTTCTTCTTCTTTCTTGGTCAATGTTTTCATCAGATTCTAAGTTTTCGGCAAAGAAACTGATTTTTGCAGTTTATAAACTGATTTTTATAGTTAAATAATATTAAGAGGAGAGAAAAGCTGCATGAAGGATTCACCGATGACTGAATACAGGAATAGGCATAGGCCTTGACAGGTATAATATTCCGAATCCCCACTAGGATATTCGAATATTTTTTGTTTCTTTGCAAATCAATCCTGAAAGTGATAAAGATTATGAGCAACTACCGTAAGCGCATACCGTATGGCATGATGAACTTTGTGGATGTACGCAAGGACAACTGCTATTTCGTCGATAAGACCCGTTTTATCCCTACGATGGAACAGGCCAACAAGTTTTTCTTCTTCATCCGTCCACGCCGGTTCGGAAAGAGCCTGACTATGTCGATGCTGAAGCATTACTACGATGTGCTTCAGAAGGACAAGTTCGAGGAGCTGTATGGCGATTTGTATATCGGCAAGCATCCTACGGATGAGCGGAACTCGTACCTTATCATCAATTTGGATTTCTCCATCATAGATGGCACATTGGGTAACTACAAAAGTTCATTGGATGAGATTTGCTACACGGAATTCTGTATTTTCTGTGATAGATATGCTTCCTTTTTACCGGAAGGGATCAAACAGGAGATGAAACAGAAAGAAGGTGCTGTGTCGCAATTGAACTATCTAATCAAGGAATGTGACAAGGCAGGACAAGGAATTTATCTCTTCATCGATGAATACGACCATTTCACCAACGACATTCTCTCGGATGCCGGCCGTTTGAAAGATTACGAAAGTGAGACGCATGGCGAAGGTTATTTACGGAAATTCTTCAATACGATTAAAGCTGGAACTTCTTCAGCTCTTAAACGTTGTTTCGTGACGGGAGTCAGCCCCGTAACGATGGACGACCTGACCAGCGGATTCAACATCGGCACGAACTATTCCACTTCGCCGGAGTTCAACGAACTGGTAGGCTTTACGGAAGAGGATGTACGCGAGATGTTGGATTACTATCGTACTACCGTCGAGTTTCATCATTCTACCGACGAACTGATAGAAAAGATGAAGCCGTGGTATGACAACTATTGCTTTGCCAAACAATGTTATGGCCGTACCACGATGTACAATTCCAACATGGTACTCTACTTTGTGGACAATTACATCCGCAATAGTTGCGAGATTCCGGACAACATGATAGAAAGCAATATCCGGACGGACTACAACAAGCTGCGTATGCTTATCCGCAAAGACAAGGAATTCATGCATGATGCATCAGTCATCCAGACTTTGGTATCGCAAGGATATATCACAAGTGAACTGAAAACCGGATTCCCTGCCAGGTACATCGGAAAGCCGGACAATTTCATCAGTTTGCTGTACTATTTCGGTATGCTGACCATTGACGGGACTCTATATGGTGAGACAAAGTTTGCTATCCCCAATCAAGTGGTTCGTGAACAGTTATTCGGCTATTTGCTGGATACTTACAACGAGATTGACCTTACTTACAGCAGCTATGACAAGAGCAAGCTTGATTCCCGTTTGGCCTATTGGGGTGAATGGAAAGAATATTTCCAGTACATTGCCGATTGCCTTTCTACCTACGCTTCGCAACGTGACAAGATGAAGGGAGAATACTTCGTACACGGATTCACATTGGCGATGACTGCCCAGAACCGTTTCTACCGTCCCGAGTCGGAAAAGGATACGCAAGGCGGTTATGTGGACATATTCCTGCTTCCATTGACGGGCATCTACAAGGATATGCTTCACAGCTACATCATCGAACTGAAATATGCCAAGGGCAAGGACAGTGATGAGGTGGTAGCACGGCTCCGCGAAGAAGCCATTGCCCAAGCCAACCGCTATGCCGACACCGAGGTGGTGAAGCGCAACATCGGACATACCACCCTGCACAAGATTGTGGTGGTGTATCGGGGTATGGACATGGTGGTTTGTGAAGAGGTTTTGTAGTACATCAAAGAAAGGCTTGATTGCATCGAATTCGATGCAATCAAGCCTTTCTTTTTTACGGTTCCACAATCACCACCACCGGATTGGCATCATCCGCCAAGTTTTTGAGCGGAGCCAAAGCACCTTCCAGCTTCACTTCGGGATGTTCTTCTATCCATTTATGAATTTCTTCTACTTTCAAAATACCCATAAATCCACCTTTATCAGTTTGGGTCTTTGGGTGGAAAGGAAGAAATCCGGTCAAATCGTCCTTGAAGCCATCTTTAGCCTTATTCATAGTCAATACTCCATCTTTTTTCCGATAAAGTCCATTATATATTGTCGGAATATTATAGAGGTTTTTAGCGCATTGGAAGAATAGCAGGTCTGCTGTTTCAAGCACGTAAGTAACCGTTAACTTCTCCTCATTCCCTTCTTTTTTGCCACGTTCAGCTTCCGACATCCGTCTTTCACCCAAATTAAATATGCGATAGGGAGTCAATTCATGATCTTTTACCTGAAAAATGGTATCACTGAGCGGCTCATGAAAATGGAATTCATTTCCCACATACCATAATGCAGGATAACTTCTTGCAAAGAATGTTAGGGTTTCGTCTTTATACACCACCTTAATAGCTCCTGTATAGCTTAACAAGCCGTGAGTATTAGTGTTCTTAAACAAACTGTAGCTATGATATTTTTCTTGATGAAATCCATCGTTGTTCGGTCTCCTTTGTAAATTGACATTTCCCTGTATCCCTTGCGTTTCATCCAGATAATACAATATTTTTTGATAGATAGGATTGTTAGCGTCTTCTTCATATACCAGCATTCCATCTTGTGTCAGCAATGGATAGAAACCGCTTGGCAATCCATTGGGCATTACTACTTCTCCTAAGAAATCCCCTTCCTGATTATACTTAATCAGTTTATTGGGAATCTTATGGAAATATATATTTCCAGTTACTGGATGGATATACGCTTTCGGTTCGCTATAATCGCGAGGGCCTTCCCCCGGATGACCTATCTCACGAATGAACTTACCCGTTATCCCATCAAACAAGAAGCAATGCATGATACTTTTCATCCGATACGTTACTATTATTTTGTCGCCAGATTGCTTTACTTTGCATACATAATCAATAACCAATGATGAATCTGTAGTTTCCAATGGCACATAGCGGATGTTCTTTCCCAAGTGCGAGACTTTCAACTCAGTCTGATTCTCAAACGCAGGGACAATGTCTATCTGTCCTTCCTGCTTCCCACTTTGCGGAGTGGTGGAGCAAGCGGTCAGTAATAGAGCCAAGACTCCTGAATGTAGTAGATTCCTTTTCTTCATCATTCTTTATTCTTTCAACTTATAAATAGCAAGAATCTGATTGTCTTCTTCTCCCATTTCCTCTAACAACTTCAACAATTGCTGACGCTTTTCCGGGAATTTCACTTCTTGCGATTCTTTCAATACTTTAATGTTATCCTCTTTTCCTGTAGCAGAAATCATGACCACTATGCTGGACTGTTCATCCATCAGTCTGATAAAATCTACATTAAGGTTACAACCATCGATGTCGTTTTTCAAACCCGGTACTTTAAGAATCCATGTTCTACCCCACAATTTTTCCTGTTCCTGTACATCCAATTTTTCTGTTTTCTTGTTGAAACGGGCAAAATATCCCTTCTCTCTTTGATTCCAATAAAGATAGAGGTAATCTTCCGTTTCTCTGAAGGATTTGAATTTGATGTGTTTGATAAACTCCATTGTCAGTTTTCCGTCCATTACCGGCCATTTGTTGTCACCCAAGTTGAAATGATAACGCGGAATGATACTGTCCTTGGTTACAGCATATACCGTTCTATCGGGTTCATTGTAGAAATTGATATTTCCTTTGTAATACCATCTGACAGGATCCCAGTCTAATGTCAGCATTATTCCATATACATCACTTGTGTCACGCATGGCAAAGAGTCTGTTGCTGTTCATATCAATAACTTCGGCTGCCATATACTGATTGTAATTAAGTTGTGACTGCAGTTGTCCCGGATGCCGAACGATGTATTGGTGGTCTATGACGGAAATGGTTTGGCCTACGCCATCTTCAAAACTGCTTCTGTCCTTGCAGAATGGAACAGACCGTATGAATTGGTTTTCATTGGTATATATATATACCTTATCTGAGATGCTTGAAGATACATATACCAAACTATCTTTTGCAAAAACAAAACCAGGTTTAATCATCTCTTTGGGTCCTTGTCCTATACTGCCGATTTGAGAAATGAATTTTCCTGTTTTTCGGTCAAATCTTAACAACTTATAATCTGAATAATTATTCAAAGTATAAATATCATCGTTAGTAATAAAGCCTACGACAGATCCAGCCACCAAACAATCGTCTGTGGTTTCCAACTTTACATACTCCACATCTTCCACGATGTCACTAAGCAACAAAGTCTGGTTGTCACTTCCCGAGAAGTCTTTCGACAAATCAAGCTCATAAAAACTTTTCTCGGACGGGGTATTCACTTCTTTGTTTTCCTGCTTTGGGGAGGAACTGCATGCACTGAATGCAGCTGTTGCCAAAAAGAGAATGGCATAAATCAACTTGTTTTTCATGGTGTTATTCATTTTATGAGATGTTATTTGATGTTTCTTTTAATTTGAACCGTACGGGAAGCGTGAAATATACATTGACATTTTCACCTTTATCCTTACCGGCTATACAACGGGGTAAATGTTCAACGACACGAAGAGCTTCCCTGTCAAGAGACGGATGAACGCCTTTATAGATTCTGGCATTAGCTACACTCCCGTCTTTCCGAATAATCATTGTAACGAGAACCAATCCTTCCTTATTCTCGGCAACAGCATCGGAAGGATATTGGATGTTTTGCTGGATGATTTTAATGCATTCACCCCAGCCACCAGGGAATTGGGGTAGTTCTTCAACAATCATAAATACTTTTTCCTCCATTTCTTCTTGCTTCATGCTTTTGCCCTTCAGCATCGGCTTCTTTTCTTCCGGAACATTTTGCGATACGATTACTTCCTTGGATTTCGGGAAACTTACTTCCTGAATAGGAATAGCTTCCGGTCGTGCAAACGCCACAACCGCCAAAGCCGTCATTGGAAGCACAAACAAGCACTTCAAGCACGCCCATCGGTTGGAACTAACCTTGTTCATCATCCTGATGCGCTTATTGAGTAAGGTATGGTTGAAGTTGTTGG
>JAFTTU010000165.1 GCA_017466635.1 Bacteroides sp. | reverse complement strand
TGTTGGAGCGGAGTACTGCCCATGAGCGTTTCCACGATTTCATTCTTGTCGAAATTACCCGTCTGGAGCTTCACCAAAAATTCCTTGTCCATGAGTCCGTTGATGGAAGGGAGTTGCGAGAAGATTTGGGTATTGTTCAAGTCTTCAATCGGCTTGCCTTGTTCGTTGACACTCTTCAGATAGATGTTATCCTTGTGGATGCCTTCGTAGAACGTACCGATAGGAATACCTCCCGTAGCGGTGAGCAAGGAGATGCTGACATCGTTTCGGCTCAATCCCAAGGCACGGGCAGCCGGCTGGTCGTATTCCACGGTCAGCACGGGCACATCGGGGTTCCAGTCGGTGGTAATGAGGCATACTTCCGGTGTACGTTCCATGATGATGCGGGCACTGTCCGCCAAGCGATGCAGCACGGCAGGGTCGGGACCGAGGAACTGTGCTTCGATGGGGTATTTCTTGAACATCAGGTTGTATCGTTTCAGCTTCACGTAGGCATCGGGATAATGCGTGGTGAGGTATTGCTGGATGGCATCCATATTTTCCTCCAAGGCATCGGACGAGGTGAAATCGATGATGAGTTCACCATACGACAACGACGGGTTGGCGATGCTTCGCACAAGGTTGTATCGTCCAGGAGTACCTCCAATAGAAGTGGTGACATGGGTGATTTCCTCACGGGTTTTCAGATAGCCTTCTATCTCCTGCAAGTCCTTCGCTACCTTCTTCGAGTCCGTTCCTTCGGGAAGCTTGTACTCCATGTAAAGCTGGTCGTAAACCATGTCCGGGAAGAATCCTTGCTTCATGAATGTATAGCCGATACCGGAGAGGATGAGCAAGGCGACCATGGCACATACGCTTCCCCAACGGTGCTTCAATCCGTAGTTGAGGATGATGCGGAGGGTGGCGTAAATCTTTCCTTGATAAACACGTTTACCGTCTTCATTCTTTTCTACTTTCGGAAACAAACGCCGGTTCGCCATCAAAGGCACATGTACCAGAGCCAATATCCAACTGAGCAACAACGATACCGCCAGGACAATGAACAAGTCCCGTACATAGACTCCAGCCGTGTCGGGTGAGAGGAAGATGGGGAGGAAAGCCAAGATGGCAATCAAGGTAGCACCCAAAAGAGGCATGGCGGTCTGACGTCCGATAGCGGTCATGGCCTCCATACGAGGCTTCCCGGCTTTCAGGTCCACCAAGATACCGTCGATGATGACGATGGCATTGTCCACTAGCATCCCCATGGCCAGGATAAAGGCACCCAAGGATACGCGTTGCAAGGTACCGTCCATGTAATGTAAAAAGAGGAATGAACCACAAACGGTAATCAGCAAGCTATAACCGATGATGAGACCGCTCTTGAATCCCATGGTGAGCATCAATACGGCTATCACAATAATGATGGATTCTATCAAGTTGATGCCAAAGGTGCCGAGCGAGTCCCCTACCCGTTCGGGTTGGTTGAAGACCTTGTGGATTTCCACTCCGGCAGGGAAACGGGTGTCTTGTAATTGTTGCATGGCACGTTCCACTTCTGCACCCACCTTGATGATGTCGGCATCGCCCGATACGGCTATCAGAATACCGATGGAACGGTTTCCGTCGTAGAACAATTCATTGCGTACAGGTTCTTCGTATCCTTTCTCGATACGGGCAATGTCCCGGAGACGGAGCTGGTCATCGTCATGCCCCTGGATAAGCATATTGCCGATGTCCTCTACGGTCTTGAACTTGTCGCTCACGGTCACTCGGATGCGGTTGTCACCATTGTTGTAATATCCGGTATAGCTGGTCTGGTTCTGTCCGTTCAAGGTGGAGAGCACTTCCAAGGGCTTCACACCGAGATTGGCCATGCGGTCTTGTAACAAGGAGATGTTGATACATTCGGGACGTTTGCCATAGAGGTCCACCCGGTCGATACCTTCCATGTTGTTCACTTCCCGCTTGATGAGTTCGGCATAATCGGATAGTTCACGGTCGTCCAGTCCTTCGCCCGTTAAGGCATAGAACATGCCAAACACATGGCCGAAATCGTCCTTCACCATGGGTGGACTGACTCCCTTCGGCAGGGATGCCTGTGCATCACTCACCTTGCGCCGGAGCATGTCCCAGTGTTGTTCCACGTACTCATCTTTCACCGTACTTCTCAGTTCCACCTGAATGAGTGAAAGGTCATTGTATGAATAACTTTCGATGTTGTCGATGTCGCCCATCGTGCGGATGCTTTTCTCCAAGACATCGGTTACTTCCAATTCCACCTGATGTGCCGATGCACCGGGGTAAGTTGTCACCACCATGGCAAGCTTCACCTTCACTTCCGGGTCTTCCAACTTGCTCATCTGATAGCAAGAGAGGATGCCTCCAGCCACCAATACGGCGATGAAGAAATAAATCAGATTCCGGTTGCGGAATGCCCATTGACTGATGTTTATTTTCATAGCAATCCTCCTACATTGGTTGATGTTTGAGCCGGCAATGGGCGTACCTTTTCACCTTCGTGAATGGCGTGTACCCCTGCCGAAACCACGATGTCACCAGCCTTGATATGAGGCGAAGTGATGACCGTCTGTCCATTGCTGGTCAGACGGACCACATCCACTTTTTCGAATGTTACCGTACTGTCCTGCGGATGATAAACGAACACGCCAGACACTCCGTCCTTCAAGAGAACAGCTCCCGATGCCACTTTCATCTCTTGGCTCTCTCCGTCGTTTAACCGGATGCTGACCATCGTGTTCATCCCTGCCGACGGCATGGGAAGTCCTTCGGTTTCCAGTTTCAGACGCATAGTGTAGAGTTGGTTGGCATTGGCTTTGTGGGTGATGCCTATCAGTTGGAGCGGATAGACCTTTCCCGGATAGATGTCGAAGGTGCATTGATAATCGCCGAATTGTCCGCGTCGGATGTATTCAGCTGCCGGGAGGTTGATTTCCACTTCGGGTGTTCCTTGGCCTACCATGGAAAGCACGGGCATACCGGCTCCTACGGTTTCGTGTGCCTTGAACAGATGCTTCTGGATGTATCCGTTGAAAGGAGCATAGAGTTTGGTATAGGCCAATTCGTCCTTGTGATGTTCGTAAAGGGCAGTGATTTGTTTCAAGCCATATACGGCCTTGTCGTAGGCCACGGGGGTAGTGCCGCCATCGTTGTAGAGGGCGATGACTCGTTCGGCTTCGCTCTTCACTTGCTTGTATTGGGCTTCGGTAGCATCAAGCTGGATTTGGTAATCCGTCGGGTCCAATTCGGCCAAGAGTTGTCCGGCTCTCACGGGTTGTCCGTCGTTTACAAGAATTCGTTGGATGGTACCGCTCACCCGGAAAGCGAGGCTGATGTCTTCCGAAGCCTTGACCTTTCCCGGATATTGCAAGAGTGTCTGGCTACCTTCCATGCGGACGGTATCCGTCTTTACGGTCTTTGTCTTATCAGTGTCTTTTACTTGTTCACCACACGAAGTGAAGATACTGCCTGTTAGGAGAGCAGCTATCAAAAGCGAAAGTGTTTTCATACAATTGTTTAGTCTTTAATCAATTCAACGCAAAAGTACCGGTTATGTTTGTTTTGTGCAAGGTCTTTTGGCAAATTATGGTGGTCTATTGGTTTCGTTTTCTTAATTGGTATTTGGAAATGACTTATAGTCTATGAAAAAACTCCCGGACAATTGGATTCAATTATCAGGGAGTTTTATTGGAGTCATCAAATTGTTTCTTCAGTTTTGTCATCTTTTCTTTGAATAGCGCTGACTATAAATATCATTGATAATCTCGTCGTCGCTTCTATCGTCTTTCCAAGCTCCGGAAAACTTGTTGATCATTTGAGCTGTTACATCTTCGGACTTTTGATTGTCTTTAGCAAAGATGAAAAGAAGACTATGTTTTACTTTTTCTAGTATAGTGTCATTATCAATGTTAAGGATAGCCCGTGCTAACCTTGCTTTATCCGCTTCGAAATTTAAAGTTGCATTCATACTATTTTAGTTTTTAAATTTGACGATACAAATATAAATGTTTTCTCCATAAGAACATAGAAATATCAAGCATTTTCTTAGATGACTTTCTCACAATCACTTAATATTTAATATATTCAACGCAAAAGTACCGGTTATGTTTGTTCTGTGCAAGGTGTTTTGGCAAATTATGGTGGTCTATTGGTATTATAACAAGCTCCTTGGCTACATTAAATAACCAAGGAGCTTATACTTAAATTACTTTTGTCCTATAAAGAACACATATCCGTAGTATTCTTTGTATATCTGATAGAGCTCTGCTTCTCGACGCTGATTCGAAACCAATGCTTGGGCCGTCGGATTATCGGGATATTTTTCCAAAAAGATTTCTTGTGCTTTTTGTTGAGGGATGTAATATTCCTTTGTCCAACATTCTTCCGGCAATACGAAGGTAATGATATTCCTGTATCCAGCTTCTTCCATCTGTTTCACTTTGTTGGGAAGTGTATCGATTTCCGGATAGGCATCTGTCCAGAAGTTTTCAATTTCTTTCGGGCGATGTTCGGTCAACCAAGTAGCTTCGGTTACAGCAATGTATCCACCTGTCTTGATGAATGGATACCATTCGTTCATGCCTCGTTGAAAACCGATGTTATAAATAGCTCCTTCTGACCATATCACATCGAATGATGCCTTTTCAAAGGGAAGTTCACCCATATCGCCCACCGTGGCATGTATCTTTATGGTTACATGGGCTTGTTGAGCACGGGTATTCAGCTTTTCGATGAATAGAGGAAACAAGTCGATGGCGGTAATGTGAGCATCCGTATGTTTTGCCAGGACAAGGGAAGAGGAACCTGTGCCACATCCCAAATCGGTAATCTTAGGATGATTTGGAAGATCTTTCAAATAGGAAAAAGCTTTCAAGGTAGAGGATTCATTACCAGGACCTTGTCGGTCGGTACTGGAGAAATATTCACAAATTAATTGGAAATCAAATTCGTTGATGGAATGATTATTATTACTCATAATTGTTCTTTTTATCGTTAATATATA
>JAFTTU010000164.1 GCA_017466635.1 Bacteroides sp. | reverse complement strand
ATTGGCATTCGGGAACTCTACGGCAAAGAGAAGTGTCTTGAGCATCTTGTCGAGGTTCTTACCTTCCATCTTGCCGATGTTGAAGGTGTAACCCATCATCGTCATGTCTTCGTCCAAGCCCTTTACGTTGCTTACATAAGTATTGTTGTAGTCATACGCCTTGCCTGCGAGGTCGAGGGATTGGCGGATGCGGAGGAAAGATACGGTTGATTCCACATAACTATCTCCCATAGGCAAATAAAAGAGGACATTCATAAGGTCTCCCAATACTGTTGCCTTTGGTGCATATACAAATCGTTCTGCACTATGTGTCACTTTAAGTTGACCAGCAATTTCTTTAGAAAGTTCCTGAAATACCAAATCACCAATAACTCTGTAGTTGCATTCCTCGTTCAACAGCCATTCAGGATTACCTCCAATCGTACGAACACCTGTGGTGGTAACTTTACCATCTTCACTGTATGTACGAATCATTATTTCATTCGACATATCAATCGGACCATCATGGCTAACCCACATACCCACAATCTCATCCGAAAGGTCGTTTTCGCAATAATCATAATCCAAACGGACGTCATTGTCGTCAAACATCACAATAGACAAAGATTTGCCTGCTACAAATTCGAGGCGACCTTCGAATGTTTCATTATCACCATCGAATGCGAGAGTAACCTTGTTGTTTACCACCTTGATAGTACCTTTCTCTTCGTATAGAGCACCACCTTTCATAATACCTGTTGTAGTAAACGAACCATCGGCCTTGATGACCATAGCCTCAGCCTGTTCGCCATTCACATAAGTCCAAGTACCTACAATATCTTGGGTGAAATCATGTTCAATGAATTCGTGGTTGCAATCGTCCGAGCAGCTGTTCAAGCCAACCATAGCCACAAGGGCCATCATGCAAAATAAGAAAATTTTCTTCATACTAAAAAGTTTAATTTTTGATTATTGTTTATAAAATTGATTCCTTCAATTCTTCATCGTTGAGGATAATTCTTTCCTTTTTTTCGTTTTCCATCGTGATTGTTTTTTTATCAACAGTAAATTATTATTGGAAGACATATGTCTGCCGACACCCGTTTGTGTCAACAGACATATTCAAAAATACCTTAGCCTCTATACACGCACTTTGCCGAGTCATAGGCAACTGCGGTATGGGCAACTGTAAAACGCTTCCAAAAACAGTAGCTCAAACTTTCACAAGCATCTTTCTTTGTGATTCCCTCGCACTCTTTTTTACGCATCAATGCCAAGACTTCAGCGAATGGGTCACCGCCACCGGTCACTTTCTTCAATTCTTCATCCGAAAGAATTTGAGCTTTCTTTACATCATTTTCCAAATTTTCCATACGATTCGTTAATTTAAAAGTTAATAATATATTTATTCCAGAGGAATTTCCGGATGCTGAACGGTCAAATCCATACCCTTTTGCGAGAGGTAGAACATGTAAAGCACAACGGGTTCGGTACCCTTGTTCTCGCCATGATGGATGGCATCGACCATTTCTACCACCACCTCACCGGCATGCAGCACCGTGGTCTTTCCGTCCTGCGCATTGATGGTCAGTTCGCCCTGCACCAACACACCGTGGTTCATGGCCACATGGTGGTGCCATCCCAACTTCTTGCCCGGTGGGATGATGTATTTTACGGCCACCAATTCCGGCTTTCCTTGCGGATAGTCCGGAAGGTCCATTTCATTCCAACTTTGACTGGTGCGCAGCAATTCGATGCTTTGCACTTCGCTATCTGCATCATCCACACTACTGCAGCCGATGATGCTGATGGCGCAGAGTATAAGGCCACCCAAGAGCCATTTTGCTAGCTTATTCATATTCCGATTGTATCTTAATTCATTTTGTTTTATAATATATTAGAAATCAATTCGATAGAACACATTCGGCAACGAGATACCCGACTTATCCGTACGCAGCTGACCTGTGCCGAAGTCGTAGCGTTCGGCGTAGGGTGTTTCGTGCTGCAGAATGTTCACCCCTTCAAAGGCAATGGTATGACTGACCTTCTTGCAGTTAATCTTATAGCTGACTGTAAGGTCAAGAATACTGCTGGGAGAGAACTGGAGAGACATCGCCTCATCCTCCTTATAGATAGGCTGATCATTGATGATGCCTGCAGCCACATTGGCTTTCATGGCAGCTACATCGATAGGTGTGTGGCGGAGGCCGCCTTGTAGCGTGTACTTGACACTCACGTTGAACACGTTCTGTTTTCTCTTGCCAAGCATCCACTCCTTACCGCCCAGCACCTTCACCATATAGCCACGGTCATACATCTGGTTACGCCATTTCTTGTCGAGTCCACGATATTCGGCCTTGAAGAGGGAACCGTTCACTTGCCCATAGAAGCCGCGGCTCATGTATTGCTCCAAGGTGATGTCGGCACCGTAGTTGCGGGTGTTACCCTTGTTTACCAACGGTTCTTCGATGTAGTTGAACAAACGGTTCACCGTACAGAAGGTGCTGCCATGGATGCCCACAGGCGTGTCGAAGCCATACTGATAGTAGCCGTTAATGCGCAAGTTCAGGTTGTCCGTGAACTTATACATATAAGTAGCCAGGAGGTGATGAGCCTTCGAGAATCCGAGGTCCTTGTTGGCCAGACTGCCATCAGGATTGCGGAAGAAATAAGCATCCAGCTTCTCAATCATGGAGTGCAATCCATAGCCGATAGAAATGGAATGACGCTTACCCGGTTCCCATTTTACACTGGCACGAGGCTCGATGCTAAGGTCTTTGGACAGGAGGAAATAACTGCCCGACACACCTAAGTTGATGCTCCAATCGTCAGCAGGCTTCCAGAGGTTCGACCAGAAGATGCTTGCCAATCCCGTATCGTCCTTCGTTTCATAATAGGGCGTATCCGACACAGGCTCATAGACGTTTTCTGCTGTACGGAAGCTCAAGTCAAAGAAACGATGTGAATACTCACCTCCTAACTGAAGAAGCCAACGAGGGGTGATCTGCTTGGACAATTCTGTATTGAACACGGCACGGTTTTCATGCTGTTTCAGGTAACTGAAGGGATAGTTCTTACCTTCAAAACCTATAGGTTTGTGATTGGCATCGAAGTTGAGACCCCAGTATTCCATGTTTACTTTGTTGTGCTGCAAGTTGTAGGCCGCAGTGGTACGCCATGTCCATTTGTTGTCGAAATGAATCTTATGCGAGGCACCCACCACTGCATTGTAGAGGCGGCCTTCCTGGTCGGAAGCATCGTAGATGGAGTGGATGTCCTCGATGTCCAGTTCCACATCCCACGACTTGTCGATAAAGCCTAAGGCAAAGACCGAGAAGGTTCCTGCCTTCTTCGTCGGAAAATTCAATTTGAACGAGAGGTCCTGGAAGTCGTACTGCGAACCATAGGTGTCGATAAGCTTCAGCTTGCGAGCAATGGTAGAGAATCCATAGCGGTAGTTAAAGATGAAGCTGGAGTTGTGCTTCTTCGAGATGGGGCCTTCGCTGGTCCACTCGATGCCCACCGTACCCACCTGCACACCGTTCTCAAACTTCGAGTTGTTGCCCGAACGCATCTTCACATCGAACACACCGCTGAGGGCGTTGTTGTAGCTGGAATTGAACGTGGAAACAAAGAAGTCGGAGTTGGTAATGACATTCGAGTTGAGCGCACTCACCATGCCGAAACCTGCACTGTAGAGGTCTGCAAAGTGGTTGGGCGAAAAGATTTCCACCCCTTCCAAGCGATATTGCATGAACTGTGGAGCATTACCATGTACGGAAATACCGTTGCTGTCACCTTGTCCTGACACACCGGCAAAGGCAGTCACCAGTCTGGCCGGGTCGTTATAACCACCGGCATATCGGCTGGCTTCTTCCATCGAGAGCATCATACCGCCCACCAATGCTGTAGGGCTGACCGTAGCCTGCTTGTTCACACGAGGCTTGACCACCACTTCAGCCAGTTCTGTACTGTTCTCGCGTAGGGTGATGTCGAGCACCACTTCCTTGGCACCCGCCACCAGCACTTCCTTCATCACACTCGGTTCATAGCCCACATAAGTGGTCTCGATAGTGTAACGTCCCGATTGAGATACAGTGATAATGAACTCACCATCCGCATCGGTCGCTACACCCGTCAGCGGAAGTTCCATCACCCTCACGGCAGCTCCAACGAGTGTTTCACCTGTGATAGCGTCAGTTACCCTACCCTTTACAGTTTGTGCCACTATACTATGTGGCAAGAAAACACCAACCACAACCACGAAGAGCATGACCAGTCTGCGAAAAAAAGATTTATCAATATTCATCATATTTGAAATTATTTCTGATGTACAAAAGCAAAAAAAGGAGAACTACCCACAGGGTGTAGTGACTTCCTTTGGTATATGGTTCCAGTATAGCTCCATTACTTATTACTATAAGTACTATTTGTTCAATGCAATTATTTTTTTGCTTCTGCATTCGCACGCTCCACCAGTCTTCGGGTCGCTTCGTTCAATGGAGGAACGGTAGAAGGAACCATAAACTTGACACCCGTAGGCTTGTTCTTGTATGCTGCCTTGGCTTCCTCCTTGGTAAAATAATCGCGGTCGACAATATACATTTCAACCATGCATCGGATTACAACCGGCTTGTCGGATTTTAACGCCTTGCGGAGATACTTTCCTCTACCGTCTGCTTGCATGACAATACTGAATTCTAGCAAGTCTTTCGGCTGATAGACACCCTTGTCATTCACCCGATAAGCTTGGGTGACATAAGCTTGATTAATCTCCATGGTAAAGCCTAAAAGCTTTAACGGCCAGGGAGATATTTTATGGTCTTTCGTATCTGCCAGCGCGTCCATGCTGATAGTAAAAGTCTGGTCGTTCTGTTTTGCAATGAGCTCCATTCCCGACTTTCCCGGTACTTCATGAAACTTGGTGGCGTTCTCCTGTTCCTTGAAGGATTTTGGAACAGGAATCTCTTTGTCAATCGGTTCAAAGATGGTTGCCATGGAAGGAAACATTGATTCCGGATCGGTAGTAATGCTGTCTTGGCCGGATAACTGATAATGGCCATATTGGCGGCTTTCGAGTAAACGCAATTCGGTATTTCCGCCAAATTTCACGTCTTTTGAAGTCGGGATAAAACGATCGGCCATGTGCTCATTAAAAAAGGTGATGGTATCGGTCTCGCTGCTCATGCTGAAATATTCGCGCACGTAGAACGTTTGCTTTAGAATATTACGCTTGACTGGGACGACGACCACTTCCTCCAGTTCATAAACTATCGGGGTCATTTCCCAAGTCTTGTTTTCCGGTCGTTCGATGATGAGCTGTTCGTACCCCATACAGCGGAGCGTGATGGGATAGGCCGATGTCGGAATTTCGGAGAATACGCCGTCACTCCAAGTGAAGCCCACCATATTGCCTATAGCATCGAATATGGAAGCCGCAGAAATGGGGGAACGGTCGGTTGAATCAATGACGCGCTCTTGGGCATCAACCGGACAGCAAAACAGCAGGGCACTAATCAGTAATATAAACGTATGTTTCATT
>JAFTTU010000163.1 GCA_017466635.1 Bacteroides sp. | reverse complement strand
GACAGCATTGCCGCCTTCCATTCTCCATACGTGGAATATGTCATTACCATCTTCATGTTCCTTTCGGGCATCAATTTCTCTTTGCTTTATCTCTTGTTCCTCAAGGGAAGCATCAAACGATTGCTCGGTGACTCCGAAGTACGTTGGTATGTAAAAACCGTATTGACATTCACAATAATTATCACCATCGGTCTACTCATCAGTTCGCCCATGGGATTGGAAGAAGCATTCCGAAAGTCTTCCTTCTTAGTCGTGTCACTCCAGACCACCTGTGGATATGTCACAGACGACTATATGCTATGGGCGCCCCCTTTGTGGATGCTCACTACCATCATCACCTATTGCGGAGCATGTGCCGGCTCTACCTCGGGCGGAACCAAATGCATCCGGGCGGTCATTGTAGCACGTATCGCCAAAAACGAATTTATGCACATTCTCCATCCCAATGCCGTTTTGCCAGTAAAGGTCAACGGACATAGTGTTTCTTCCACCACCAAGAGTACAGTATTGGCTTTTTTCGTGGTATTTGTTCTGTTAGTCTTCCTTGGCTGGTTCGTGATGATGATTATCGGCCTCGACTTTGATGATGCATACAGTGTGGTCATCTCCAGTTTGGCAAACGTAGGTCCGGGCATCGGCATGTGCGGCCCTTCCTTCTCATGGAATGCCCTACCCGATGCAGCCAAATGGTTGAGTATAGTTTATATGCTCATCGGTCGTTTGGAATTATTCACTGTATTATTGTTGTTTAGCCCTACTTTTTGGAAGAAACGATAACTACTTTTATCCAAGTTTCAAAATAAATGGCTACCTTTGCACCTTCTAAAAGGTAAAAGGTGCAAAGATTGGTTAATTTCATCTGTTCAATGCTCCTGTTAATACTAGCCACTACGATAGCAGACAGACAGGAAAACACGGAATCGCAAGAAGCGATACCGCAAATGCGTGTATCCTGCTATACTGATGCTGAGCAGTCTGCCGCAGCACGGACAATGGCTCATCTTTATGACGAGTATTTGGCAATTCCGATTTATGCTACAGGAGAATTACCGGGCTACCATCCCACCCATTCCAAGCCAAAATGCCTACAAGGGAACCAACGTTCAGGGTACAACAATCCCCCTACGCACGATGGCACCGGCCTTCACACACAACGGATACCTATCTATCACCACGTCATAGACTATTACATCTATACGCTGGAGCATATCTTGATTTAGCCCTTACCTTTAATTATATTTATACAGAGCCAATGAACCGGACATAGAAGTCCATTCATTGGTCAAGTTTGTTTGGTAAAATCACAAAAATTATTCAATATATGTATTTAACACTTCTTGTGGTCGTTATCTTGACGGCCATTGCACTTGTAGCCGTTGCATTGGGTATCGCCAATGCAATCTCGCCACGTTCTTTTAACCCTCAAAAGGGTGAAGCGTACGAATGTGGTATTCCTACCCGTGGGAAGTCATGGATGCAGTTCAAAGTAGGTTACTACCTCTTTGCAATTCTGTTCTTGATGTTCGACGTAGAGACTGTGTTTCTCTTCCCTTGGGCTGCTGTCGTTCAAGACTTGGGAGTCTATGGATTGGCCAGCATCTTTTTCTTTTTAGTCATTCTCATTTTAGGCTTGGCATATGCCTGGCGGAAAGGAGCGCTTGAATGGAAATAAAGAAACCAATCATAAAAGGTATTCCGTATGAGGAATGGAAAAACAATGAGTATCTGGAAGATATGGTTCGCCAGCTCAACGAAAACGGCACCAACGTGGTGGTGGGCTGCTTGGACGACCTTATCAACTGGGGACGAAGCAACTCCTTGTGGCCGCTTACCTTTGCGACCAGCTGTTGCGGTATTGAGTTCATGGCAGTGGGTGCTGCCCGGTACGATTTCGCCCGCTTCGGGTTTGAAGTAACCCGTGCCAGTCCTCGTCAGGCCGACATGATTATGGTGGCAGGAACCATTACTCATAAGATGGCACCGGTATTGAAGCGTCTTTACGACCAGATGGCTGACCCTAAATATGTGGTAGCCGTAGGCGGTTGCGCCATTTGCGGTGGTCCTTTCAAGAAGAGTTACCACGTATTGCAAGGAGTAGACAAGATTCTGCCGGTGGATGTGTACATTCCAGGATGTCCTCCACGTCCGGAAGCATTGCTCTATGGCATGATGCAGTTGCAACGTAAAGTGAAATTGGAAAAATTCTTCGGTGGAGTGAACCGGAAAGAAAAGAAAGATTAAGTATGATAACAATAGAACCTGAAAAGATACATCAAACATTGGCGGATCTCCGTGCAGAAGGCTATGACTTCCTTCGTTCGCTCACCGGTATGGACTGGGGAGAAGAAGGCTTGGGTGTAGTCTATCACTTGGAAAAGACCGCCACTGGCGAAAACAAGGTCGTAAAGACAGCAACCACCGACCGCGAAAACCCGGAGTTGCCTAGTGTATGCGACCTTTGGAAAGCAGCCGAATTCAATGAACGCGAAGCATACGACTACTTCGGCATTCATTTTATCGGTCACCCGGATATGCGTCGTTTGTACTTACGTGAAGACTGGGTAGGTCATCCGTTCCGTAAGGATTATGACGAAAGCCTCAACCCACTCCGTATGACCAATGAAGAACCTGACGATGACACCCACCGCTTCGTTGAATTGCCGGACGGTAGCGTCATTGAAAAGCGTGAAGTCTTGTTCGACCAAGACGAATACATCATCAATATCGGTCCTCAGCATCCGGCGACTCACGGTGTCCTCCGTTTCCGTGTTTCCCTCGAAGGTGAAATCATTAAGAAGCTGGACGTACACTGCGGTTACATTCACCGAGGCATCGAAAAGATGTGCGAAAGCCTCACCTATCCACAGACATTGGCTTTGACCGACCGTCTGGATTATTTGGCAGCTCATCACAATCGTCATGCACTCTGTATGTGTATCGAAAATGCCATGGGCATCCAAGTGAGCGACCGCGTGCAATACATCCGTACCATCATGGACGAGTTGCAGCGTATTGATTCCCACTTGTTGTTCTTCTCTTGCTTGTGCATGGACTTGGGTGCCTTGACAGCTTTCTTCTATGGTTTCCGTGACCGCGAAAAGATTCTCGATATCTTCGAAGCGACTACCGGTGGCCGGTTGATTCAGAACTATAACACCATTGGTGGGGTACAAGCCGACATTGCTCCTGATTTCGTCAAGAAAGTTAAGGAATTCATTGCATGGCTTCGTCCGACATTGAGAGAATACCACGAAGTATTTACCGGCAACGTCATCGCACATGGACGTTTGGAAGGTGTAGGTATTCTGAGCCGTGAAGATGCCATCTCCTTCGGTGCAACCGGTGGTACAGGTCGTGCCAGCGGTTGGGCTTGTGATGTGCGCAAGCGTCACCCGTATGCTATGTATGGTAAGGTAGACTTCAAGGAAATCGTCCGTACTGAAGGCGACTGCTTCGCCCGCTACATGGTGCGTATGGAAGAAATCGTGGAAAGTATGAACATCATCGAACAGTTGATTGACAACATTCCGGAAGGTCCATTCCAAGAAAAAACCAAAGCTATCATCAAGGTACCAGAAGGCAGTTACTATGCAGCCGTAGAAGGCAGCCGTGGAGAATTCGGTGTATTTCTGGAAAGCCGTGGTGACAAGTACCCGTACCGATTGAAGTTCCGCAGTACCGGTTTGCCACTCGTTTCCATCATGGAAACCATATGTCGTGGTGCCAAGATTGCCGACTTGATTGCGATTGGTGGTACTGTAGATTATGTAGTACCTGATATTGACAGATAATAACAAGAGTTATGAGTTATAAGTTCTGAGTGCTAAGTTTACTCATAATTCATAACTCAAGACTCATAACTATAAATAATTATGTTTGATTTTAGTATAGTAACCCAATGGATACATAACTTGCTCACCTCTTTCCTTCCGGAAGATGTAGCGGTATTCATCGAATGTCTAGCCATTGGTGTTTGCATTTTGCTGGGCTATGCCATCATAGCCATCATCATGATTTTCATGGAGCGTAAGGTCTGTGCCGCATTCCAATGCCGTCTCGGGCCGATGCGTGTAGGTCCATGGGGAACCATTCAGGTATTTGCCGACGTGTTCAAGATGTTGATTAAGGAAATCATCGCTATCCGTCACTCGGACAAGTTCCTGTACAATTTGGCTCCATACATTGTCATCCTTGCATCCATCATGGCATTCAGCTGTTTGCCATTCAGTAAGGGCATGGAAGTACTCGACTTCAATGTGGGCATTTTCTTCCTCATGGCTGCTTCGAGTATCGGTGTCGTAGGTATCCTGTTGGCAGGTTGGAGTTCCAACAACAAGTATTCGCTGATTGGTGCCATGCGAAGTGGTGCACAAATGATTAGCTACGAACTTTCTACCAGTCTTAGTTTGCTGACTATCATCGTTTTGACCGACACCATGCAGTTCTCTGAAATTGTAGAACGTCAAGCCGATGGCTGGTTCATCTTCAAGGGACATATCCCGGCATTTATTGCTTTTGTGATTTACCTCATTGCCGGAAATGCGGAAGTAAACCGTGGTCCGTTCGACTTGCCGGAAGCGGAAAGTGAATTGACTGCCGGTTATCATACCGAATATTCCGGTATGCACTTCGGTCTTTTCTATGTAGCAGAGTTTGTGAACTTGTTCATCATTGCCGGTGTAGCTGCCACCATCTTCTTGGGTGGCTGGATGCCATTGCACATTCCGGGACTGGATGGATTCAACACCGTGATGGACTACATTCCGGGCTTCGTCTGGTTCTTTGGTAAAGCCTTCTTCGTGGTATGGATTCTGATGTGGTTCAAGTGGACGTTCCCTCGTCTTCGTATTGACCAAATCCTGACTTTGGAATGGAAGTACCTCGTTCCTATCGGTTTGGTGAATCTGTTGTTAATGGTAATTATTGTTGTATTCGACTTACACTTTTAATCTATGAAAGAAAAACGATCATACATTGGAGGCCTGATGCATGGCATCGGCTCCCTATTGACAGGGATGAAAATCACAGGTCGTGAATTCTTCACGAAGAAAGTGACAGAACAATATCCT
>JAFTTU010000162.1 GCA_017466635.1 Bacteroides sp. | reverse complement strand
ATCGGCAAAGGTAAAATATTGGTCGTCCAATATCATCCATTCGGAACGCTGTTTCAAAGAAAGGTTCTTAATCTCCGGAAAGAAACTAAGCGGCACAATGATTTGGCGACCGTCCGTCAGGAAAGCTGCCATTTTTCCACGAAAAGAAGAGATTTCCAACTTCTTTATCCCTACTGATCCATTGTTCATCTTGCACATAAGCGGTTATTAAGCAACCTTACTTTCTATCACTCACGGCTTTTTCAAGTCAAAATACATCAAGCGTGTGGCTATTTTATCATCATCCGAAATGTTGTAATAAGCACATTCTTCCGCTTCATTCCCATGAAGGAAACGGAAATTGTTACGTTCATAGAAACGTAATGTCCGAGGATTATTATAAGCATCAACCACCAAGAAACGGCATCCGGTTTTGTTGTCTTCGTGGCGGAACCAATCCTTGATGAATTGCATCAACTGACTACCGACATTCATCCCCTGAAACTCCTGATTCACGCCTATTCTTCCAATAAGTGTAGCAGGATAACTACGTCCACGCTTCGGATTGTCAATAGGACGGTTCAATCTGTTTCGTGTCGTCTTATCCAAATGTAATGTCTTGATACTATCATTAGCAAGGGTAAAGAGTGCCACTATACGATGTGGCTTCTGTTCGGTAATCCAGCAATAAGTCTTGCCCATCAGTTCCTCAGCATAACGTTCGGCATCATTGTGAAAAAAGTCGTCAAGGTCAGCATCACCGCAGGTAAAAGACAAACAACGCTCCCTCACATCATTATTATAAGGGAGCATCACACATTGGTCAAATAAAGAAAACTGCTGCATCATCTCAGAAAGTAAATGCTTTTGATTTTTCAAGCACCTTCTTCAAACGTTCTGCAGCTTTTTCAGACAAAGCCGGTGTCGTCTGATTTTTGTTGCTGTCAGCCTCAGCTACAAAATTTGCAGCTGCCTGACCTGTCAGTACCGGTATGGATTTGATAGACATTGCCATAATCGTTTCTTTTAGTTGTTGATTGTAAGTGCAAAAGTACAACAATTTATGGAATAAGCTTATATTTTGTCCTCTTTTTCGATGATTATGCTCAATTATTTAGATTCGCTCCTCGCTTGTCATTCTTTTAGTACAGGTACATCGGTTGTCAAGGCTGCTTGTCAGATTATGGATATTTTGTTGGAAGAATAATTATTCAACACTTGATAATGGAAAAGGCTATCCCGATGGTGGGGTAGCCTTTTTTATCTAAGAAAACAAACAACAAAACATAAGTCCGATTTGTTAAGGATATAGAAACTTAACCAAATCGAACTGTTATGAAAAAGAATCTTATTCTCCTATCCTTTTGTGCATTGATGAACAGTTGTGTGATAGACGAAGTAATCTCTGAAACAGCTCCTATCTCTGCCTTGAAAACAAAGGCTTTGACCTATCAATACAATGCGAATGAAGATACCGAAAAACAAGAAATCCCTGAGGAGGCTTTTTCACACGTCAAACTAAACTTCCGAAACGAAATGTCCAGCCTGCACCTCATCGTAGAAAGCATACAGATGTGCAACATTCATCTTTCCGGAACCTACCATTTCCCGACTGAGTTTTCCAAGGGATACTGGGAAACCGATACAACCCAAACGTCGTTGACGATTGAAACGGGAACAATCGAATTAGCACCTCACCAAGAGCTTCTTTTTCCACAAGAAGGGACTCTATCATTCATTCCACAATCCAACCGAGCTTGGAATCCAGTCATTCTTCCCCAACACTGCACTCAAACCTATCTCCTCGTGAACTGCAAGATTTATCAGATTCACGATACCGAAAAGGGGTACCAAGAAGGTCAGGAAGCATTGATATGGGGAGACGAAAAAGGGAACTGCGCAGAATTGGCAATTCCCCTATCCATTCATTTCCTAAGCAATCAGGAGCACAGCATAACCATCGAACTATCAACCGATTGTACTTGGTACAACATCAATGGTAGCCAACCGGTTCCTGCCTTAGTCCCCATAACTTTCAATGTCAGTGTAGATGATTGGGAGGAGGTTTCATCATGACTCCTTTTCTTCCCAATGGAACGGTTCAAAAGCAGCCGATTCATCCTTCCACGAAGGTTTTCGCATGGCATAGATGATGAGCGGAGCCGCTACCACCACAATGCACCCGATGACCAGGACGGAATACCACATGGCATTGCTTCCCACCGCAATCTGTCCGGGAGGGATGAAGCTGAGAACGAAAGCCAACAAGGAACCCAAGAAGCCCACTCCGGCTATCAGCCACATCAAACCATTGCCTTTACTGCCGATACGGAACGGACGTTCTGCCTTCTTCATATTGTAACGTAGATAGATGGCTGCTGCAAACATCATCAGGTACATAATGAGGTAAAGCAACACGGTGAGCTGCGAAAGGATTTGATAAAAGCTCTGTACCGACGGCATCACTACAAACAGCAAGCCCAATAAGGTCACGATACCTCCTTGGATAAAGAGTATGTTCTTTTGCACACCGATGCTGTTGGTTTTCTGGAAGAACGGAGGCAAGTAACCGGCACGACCAACGGCAAAGATACCTTTTGAAGGACCTGCCACCCATGTCAACACTCCCGCCAAGACACCGAAAGCCAAGGCAATGGCGATAATTGGTGAGAGCCACGAGGCACGGATGAAGTCGAAATATCTGTCGAAGCCCACCAACAAGCTTTGGGTCAAGTTGATTTCACTCTTCGGGATGATGATGCCGAGCGAGAAGGTACCCAAGACGAAAATCAACACCGTAATGAACGAACCGATAAATACGGCCTTGGGATAATTGACAGACGGATTGTCCACATCCTTCACATGGATACCGCCCATCTCCATACCGGCATAGAAAAGGAAAATACTCGATGCCAGCACCAAGTTGTTGAAGTTGCTGAAATCGGGGAAGAAATCGCCCTTGAAGTCGAGTTGAGAATGTCCGCCACTGACGAGATAAACAATCGCCAACACCACCAACAAGCCCGCCGGAATAATGGTACCCACCAAACCGCCAATCTTCGAAACCTTACCTACCCACGACATCCCTTTCAAGGATATGAAGGTAGCCAACCAATAAATGGCCAGCACGACGACCAAGGTATATAGTCGATTGGAGGCCAACGACATATCATGGGCATCGTTCATGCCAATAAAGGCGAGCGAAACCGCACCGAAAGTCAAGACTGTAGGATACCAAATGGTACTTTCCACCCATTGCAACCAGATGGCCAGGAAGCCCATCCGCTTACCGAAAGCCTCTCCTACCCAACGGAAGACACCGCCTTGTTTGTCGGCAAACATCGCCGCGAGTTCAGCAGCCACCAAAGCGGTTGGGATGAGGAACACAAGGGCTGCAAACAGATAATAGAAGGCCGAACTTAATCCGTATTCGGCTTCGGCTGGAAGTCCGCGGAGGGAGACCACCGCCGTCACGTTCATAATGGCGAGTGTAGCTACACTCAATTTAGCTGTTTTACTTATTTGTTTCATATTTCAGAAGTTTTAGGGCTATAACAACGGATGCTCCGAAATGTTTAAGTGAACATTCCTTGCCGAAGGATTGTTCCGCTGTAAATCATAACCAAAGTGCATTATGAAAAGAAAATTTCTCATCGGCTTGGGACTCGCCCTCGGATGCGAAGCAACCCAAGCACAAACCATTCTTTTGGATACGATCCAGACATCGGTCATCGTCACGGACGAACAACAGACGACTGACAACGGAGTAATCAAAGCAATGTACGAAGCAAACGGACTTCATTTTCAGGATCCCCGTGCGCCCCGTTT
>JAFTTU010000161.1 GCA_017466635.1 Bacteroides sp. | reverse complement strand
GATTGGAAGGCCTGACACCTGTAGACAAAGAGGAAGAATGGAAAGAAATGAGAAAAACGGGAGGTGTTCCCTATACATTGCTTAAACAAGGGCAGACCAACAAGTACTATTTCACCAATGTTCTTGGCATACTTGGGGAAAGAGATGACAAAGGTTATGCCAAAAATTATTTCAGCCTTTTCTACGAGAAAACAACCGGACGTTCTTTCTATTTCAAGAAGACCACCGAAGGACTTGCCATCCGTCCGGACATGACGACCGAAGAAGCCCTTTACCAACTGATTCCAACGGAAGATTTGGAACTTCTGCTTCTGGTTCTCGACGAAACCGAAAAGGCCAAAGTCATGAAACGTGTAGAAGACGACAATCCTTGCTTGGTGAAATTTATTCCATAATGATAGATTGAAGAAGAACGATGAATGAGTTAGAAATACATAAAGCTTTGATAAAAGAACAACTCACGGAACTGCTGAATGAATACTACAACGGTTCCTTTCCGCAAATGGCGTGTGAGTATATCCGTGCTACGGGGATGAGGCAGGAAGAAGTAGAGAAGTTGTTGAAAACGATGAAGCACCTGAAAGAGTAGGTGCTTCACGTTGTCTAGATAATCTCTCCGTTCCAAAGCATCCGGAGAAAATCATAGACGTAAATACATTCAATGCCGTTTGATAGGCGTGTCATCTTGTCCAATGAGACAATAATCAGGCGGGCATCCGGGTGTTCTTCTCCAAATGTATATAGCCCTTTTTTGTGCTTGGGCTTGATTTCTTCCGACGATTTAATCTCTATGGCTACTTTTGCATCGCCTAAAATGGCATCTACTTCCTGGCCGCCGTATGTTCTCCAATAGGATAAGCGTTGTGTGGAGTCTGTGTAGCTTAAGTAGGCTACCAGTTCCTGAATGATAAGATGTTCGAAAGCATGACCGAATTCGTCTGTTCCAGGGCGTAAAGACATTCTTCCAGTCAGGTAGTTTGCTATTCCTACATCAAAGAAATAGAATCGGGGGGATTGGACTACCTTCCGTTTCATCACTTTGGTATAGGCTGGTATTTCATATCCGATGAGTGTATCATAAAGGATTCTGAAGTATTCCTTGATGGTTTTGGCGCTAACACCGCAGTCGGAAGCGATGTTTTCGTAGTTGAGAATCTCTCCATCGGTGATAGCCGCTACTTCCAGAAAACGTCCGAATCCGTCCAATTCGCGAACCAAGGCTTCTTGTTGGATTTCTTCTTTCAAATAGATGTCTACGTAACCTTTCAGTCGGGTACTTGCTTTATCTACCATATAATGTCGAGGTAGCATGCCATTCTGAACGGCACGGAAAATGTCGAAATCTGGTATCTCTGCGCTGACCAAAGGATAGAAATAGACGGGTACGGCTCTTCCGCCTAATGTGTTGGTAGAACTTCTTTTCAGCTTTCGGGCACTGGAGCCACAGAGAATGAAGCGGATGTTTCGGTTGGTCATGAGCCAATGTACTTCGTCCAGCAATTCCGGTATTTTCTGTATTTCGTCTATTACTACCAACGTTCCTTCAGGTTTCAGCTGAAGAATTTCCCTGAGCAGTTCAGGATTCTTGCGGAAGCGTTTTTGTATGTCGTTGTTGAGGAGATCGAAGGTCATGGCATCTGTAAACCGTTCCTTCAGTAATGTGGATTTCCCTGTTTGGCGTGCGCCGAATAAGAACATGGCTTCGTCCAACTTATTCTCTATGTCTATAATTCTTCTGTACATACTTCGGATTTTATCGGAATATCAGGAGTGTTACTTCGGAGTTTTTGAGAATATCCGAAGTTTATACTTTGCAAATATACCCCTTTTTAGTTGAAAATCAAGCAAAAAGGGGTATATTTTTTGCTCTTGCTCGAATTTTGTTCCAATATTCGTCCTCTGTTGCAGTTTGAGGCTTATGCCTTCGGTGTTAATCCCATCTTTGCAGCCTTGTCCAACATGAAGGCGAAGGCGGCATCGTGTTCGTTCGGGATGATGCCGTCCAGGATAGCGTCCTTGATGGCACTCTTCAGACTACCTACTTCGCGGCACGGCTCCAAACCGAATACTTCCATAATCTCTGCACCATCTACCGGCGGCTGGAAGTTGCGGATGCGGTCCTTTTCTTCCAAGTCTTTCAGCTTTTGGCGTACCAACTTGAAGTTGTCGAGGAAGCGTTGTTTCTTCACTTCGTTCTTCGAGGTGATGTCGGCTTCGCAGAGCAACATCAAGTCGTCGATGTCATCACCTGCCTCGAAGAGGAGACGGCGTACGGCTGAGTCGGTCACTTCCTCATCGGCTATCACGATGGGGCGCATGTGCAGACCTACCAGCTTCTGTACGTACTTCATCTTCTCGTTCATCGGGAGCTTCATCTTGCGGAAGATGTCCGGTATCATCTTCTCGCCAATGTAGTTATGGTTGTGGAAGGTCCATCCGGCCTTCGGCTCCCATCGCTTGGTGCGGGGCTTGCCGATATCGTGAAGCAGGGTAGCCCAACGAAGCCACAGATTGTCGGTATGCTTGGCAATGTTGTCCACTACCTCCAGTGTGTGGTAGAAGTTGTCCTTGTGTGCCCGTCCGTTCTTGGTCTCGATGCCCTGCATGGCCGCCAGTTCCGGGAATATCAATGGAAGAAGGCCGCATCGGTCCAGCTCCACAAACCCCTTGGACGGGACGGGAGAGAGAAGTATCTTGTTCAACTCATCGGCTATTCGCTCGCGGGAGATAATCTCGATGCGTTCCTTGTTGCGCTCCAAAGCATAGAAGATCTCATCGTCGATGTAGAAATTCAGTTGGGTAGCGAAGCGGATGCATCGCATCATGCGGAGCGGGTCGTCGCTGAAGGTGATGTCCGGGTCGAGCGGTGTACGGATGGTCCGTTCCTTCAAGTCGTCCAAACCACCGAACGGGTCCACCAATTCGCCGAAACGTGCCTGGTTGAGGCATACCGCCATGGCATTGATGGTAAAGTCGCGACGGTTCTGGTCGTCTTCGAGGGTACCATTCTCTACCACCGGCTTCCGGCTATCGTGGCTATAGGATTCCTTGCGTGCTCCCACAAATTCCACTTCCGTATCTCTGTACTTCACCTGTGCCGTACCGAAATTGCGGAACACCGAAACGTGTGCTCCCTTGCCAAGCTTCTTGCCAAAAGCTTGTGCTATCTCAATGCCGCTTCCCACCACCACTACGTCAATGTCTTTGGAAGGGCGGTTTAAAAATATATCGCGTACATATCCTCCCACCACGTAACATTCCAGTCCCAATTCATCGGCGGTTTCGGATATCAATTGAAAAATCTTACCTGTAAAATGCTCTTTCAGTTCCATTTTTTGTTGTATTGAGCTGCAAAATTAGTATTTTTGCCCACATAATCAAAGGTTATAGAGATGAAAAAGATAGGATTGTCGGCCTTGTTGGCCTTGGCGGTTTTGGCCGGATGTGGTGACGGAGGAGAAAAGGAAGCCCAAATGCGCCTTCGGAAAGCGGAAGCGGCTTTGCAGCAAGAGAACTTCAGCGAAGCGAAATTGCAGATAGACAGCATCAAGGTGTTATACCCGAAAGCGTTTGAAGCCCGTAAGCAAGGCATCAAGCTGATGCAGCAAGTGGACTTGAAGGAACAGCGCAAGACATTGGTCTATCTGGACAGCATGATGCAAGTGAAGCAACTGCAGCTGGATTCCATCAAGGGAAACTTTGTGCTGGAAAAAGATACGGCTTATCAGGAGATAGGCAATTGGTTCTATCCTACTCAGGTGGTAGAAAAGAATACGGGCCGCACTTTCTTGCGTGGTCAGGTAAGTGAACTGGGTGAAATGTCGCTTACTTCCATTTATTGTGCGGGGGGAGCCTTGAACCATACTTCGGTGAAGGTGAGTGTGGGCGATACGTTTGCTGAGACTCCAGCTACCAAGGATAGCTATACGACGACCGATTTGGGACGTACCATCGAAAAGGCGGATTATAAATTGGGCGAAGATGGTGGTGTGGCCGGTTTCATCGTGACCCATGCGGATAAAAACATTCAGTTGCAGTTCATCGGTGATAAGACTTATCGTACCGCCATGCAAAAGACCGACCGACAAGCTTTTGTGGAATTGTTTGAGTTGGCCCGTATTCTTTCCGGTATGGAGG
>JAFTTU010000160.1 GCA_017466635.1 Bacteroides sp. | reverse complement strand
CGCGCGAAGGGACTCGAACCCCCACGCCTCACGGCACTAGATCCTAAGTCTAGCGCGGCTACCAATTACGCCACGCGCGCATTGCTTTTGGTAAGCGGGTACAAAGGTAAGCAAAAAAAATGAATCACCAAACTTTTGATGCTATTCTTTGTGATTTCGTAGATAAATCCGGGCGGTTTCGATGATGGTGTCGATACCTTTGCTCATGTCTTCCGAGGTCATGTCTACCTTGATGTCCGGGTCGATTCCGAACTCCAGATGTTTCATGTCGGGGTCGTACATGGGGGATGCCGAGAAGCGGACCGACCAACCATTGGGCAGTTCGGACGAGAAGGGTAGGCCTGAACCACCTCCGGTCTTGTCACCGATGATGATGGCTTTCGGCATTTCTTTCATCTTGCCCACGAAATCGTTGGTGGAGCTGTAAGCCCGTCGGTTGGTGAGCACGGCTACCGGTTTCTGCCAACGTACCCGGTCGGTGGCAGGTTCTACATAGACCGGTTCGGGTGAAGAGAAATCATTGTGTCCGGGACCTTGCTTGTAACAGATGTATCCCGTGAGTCTTTTTTCGTTGGTAAAGCGGGCTGCCAGGCGTTCGGACAGTGTCAGCATGCCTCCGCCATTGTTTCGGATATCCAGTATCAACCCGTCGCAAATGGAGAGTTCGTTGAGGATTTCATCCAAGTTGCTTTCTCCCACACCGGCACTGAAACTTCCATAGTACAGATAGCCGATGTTGTCTTCCAGAATGGTATATTTCATGCCGGCCGCTATGGCATAATCCTTTCCTAGATAGATACGCTGAATGGTATCCACAAAGTTGGCTGGATAGTTGTCGTACCACTCCCGGTACTGGGACGTTTCGTGGGAAGCCACCAGGTTCACATGTCCGTCACGGAGTTCTTCCAGCATCTCGGACAAGACTTGGAAAAGCTCTTTCTTGGTCATGTCGTCGGTCAACCGGTTTTGGTAACGGCGATAGACTTCGTCCCAATCCAAGCCGTACTCCTCGTGCTTGTAGTCAAGGAAGCAATACTGGGTGTCGATGATGTTCCAAAGTGCTTCGAAGTTGCCTTTGGGGGTATTGTCTGGCACGTCCTCGGTGATGCAGGATGTGAGGAGAATGGCTAGTGATAATATGGCAAATAAATTTTTCATATTCATTTATACGGATTGAATAACTGGAAATGCTTGACAAAACCAATCATGAATGCATGTGACCAGGCATGGCTTTTCAGATGATTGACCTTGGCTTGTTGGATGTCGCAGATGTAGCCTACCCGCAAGGTAGTCTTCCGGATGGGGAAGTCAAGTGTAATGAACTGACGCACGGAAGGCTGGTTGTGGAGTGAGGTGAAGCAAATGTTCTTGCCCCAGTCTTTCGAAACGGACATCTCGTAATAAGGCTGTCCGTATTCGGGAGAGAACATTATCCCCAACAAAGGGACATTCAACTGATAGCGCAATAAGAACGGATGCACCTTGATGCGAAAACGATACATGGCGATGCCCGAGGCTCCCAAGTTGGCGTATGCCTTGGCGTTGACCGGATTGTTGGAGTTGCGGAAATTGTAAATCATTCCTCCGTTCAGGTCGAGGTTGGGACCGGCCATGAGCGTCAGATTCTCGTTGATGGGAAACTGGTAGTGATAAGCCAGGTTCCAATTTACCAGAAAGGAGAATTCGCTTCCTGTAGCGGCCTTGTTCTCTGTCAGGGATACATTCGCTTGGAAAAGGCTTTGGCGGGATACTTTTCCGTCCATGTACTTGGTCATACGCATGTTCTCGCGGAGGATACGAAGCTCAGCTCCCGTGTATTCCATGGGGGAGAGGTAGGTATCCAGCAGATTGGTGTGCCCGATGCCATAGAGGGTGGCACGGGTCACGTATCGGTGATTTTGTAAACTATCCCCCTGGGCTTGTACTTTCAGAAGGCACAAGCACAGGAGGATGATGCTTAGTAGGGTTCTTTTCATTCGTTAAAACAATTTCATTTGTCCAGTCAGTTCGTCGATGATGTCCGAATCACTTTTCCCATTGTCCGGGTCTTCATTGACGGGTTCTTCCACTTCTTCGGTCGGTTCTTCCGGTTCCGGGAATCGGAGCGGCATCAGCTCGGTGATGGTATTCACCTTGAAGGTGGTGATGCGCTTGCCCTTCGCCTTGTAGCTCTTTACGCCGATGAATTCTTCCACATCGATGTCAAGGGCTTCGCGGAAGGCGTCGCTTCCTCCGAAGGTTACGCCGATGCGCGGATACACCACGTCGGTCATCAGGATGAGCTGGTTCTGCTTGTTCTCGCCCAAGAAATTCAGCTTCTTGTTGGTCGCTTCGAAGGTGAATCGCTTGAGGTACGGATAGCCTTGCTGGTCGGCATCGTAGAGCGCCACACTCCAAACCTTGTTGGCATCGAACTTCTCGATGATGCGGATGCCTGTTTCGTAGTGGTTGTTCAGGTCGAAGTTGGTGGTATAGAATTCCCCGTTCTCCATGATGACGAGGATGAGGTCGTCGCTATGGAATTCGCCCAAGTATTGTCCGCGTTCGTCGTAGTTCAAGCGGAGCACATCCGGGTCGAACCATACTTTTCTTCCACCGAGGGTAGAGCCACCCCGTTGCTTGAGAACAATCTTGTGTACATCGTTCTTCGTGAGGATGTTGCCCATCGACTGACGTCCCTTGATACCGATTTCGCTGAAATCCTTTTCGAAGGAAATCTTCTTGAGCTTCGGATTCGGCTTGTGCGTTATTTTGATGATTTCGGCTTCTCCGTTTGGGTTCACTGTGAAGTAAACGATGCGTGAACCCGGATTTCCTTGTGTCACATCGTATTCCCTGTCGCGAGTGATGGAGGTGATGTTGAATCGCTTGATGTAATAGAAGCCTGCCTTTCCGTCGCGATAGACTACATTGTAGATGGTACGCTTGTCGTTCTTCTTGAATACATCCACGTGCAACACGTTCTTGCCCACGAAGAGCTTGTCTGCCACACGCACCACCTTGTAACGTCCGTCTTTGTAGAAAAGAATCACATCGTCGATATCCGAGCAATTCGCCACGAACTCGTCTTTCTTGAGTGAGGTTCCGATGAATCCTTCCTCACGGTTGATGTATAGTTTTTCGTTGGCTTCCACCACCTTGGCTGCCTCGATGGTGTCGAAGTTGCGGAGTTCGGTACGGCGCGGATAGTTTTCGCCATACTTGTTCTTCAGCATTTCGTACCAATCGATGGTGTAGTTCACGATGTGAGCCAACTTGAAGTCGATTTCTTCGATTTCTTCCTTGATGCGGGCAATGTTCTCGTCCGCCTTGTCCTTGTTGAACTTCAGGATGCGGGCCATCTTGATTTCCATCAGGCGAAGGATGTCCTCCTTCGTCACTTCACGCACGAATTGCGGATAGAACGGAGTCAAGCGTTCGTCGATGTGTTCGCAAGCGGCATCCATGTTTTCAGCCTGTTCGAATTTCTTATCCTTGTAGATGCGTTCTTCGATGAAGATTTTTTCGAGCGAGGCGAAGTGAAGGCTTTCGAGCAATTCTCCCCGACGGATTTCAAGCTCCTTGCGGAGGAGTGCCAACGTATTGTCTGCCGATTTCCGGAGTACATCGCTGACGGTGAGGAAATGTGGCTTCTTCTCGTCGATGACACAACAGTTGGGCGAAATGCTTACTTCGCAATCCGTGAATGCATAGAGGGCATCCAGCGTCTTGTCTGACGACACCCCCGGTGCCAAATGAACGAGGATTTCCACCTTTTCAGACGTCAAGTCCTCTACCTTGCGAATCTTGATTTTACCCTTTTCGCTGGCTTTCACGATGGAATCGCACACAGAGGTCACGGTCTTTCCGAACGGTATTTCGGTTATGGCAAGCGTCTTGTTGTCTACCTTATTGATTTTGGCACGAACCTTTACCACACCACCACGTTCGCCGTCGTTGTACTTCGACACGTCGATGGAACCGCCTGTCTGGAAATCGGGATAGAGCTGGAATTCCTCCTTACGCAGATAGGCGATGGAGGCATCGCAAAGCTCGTTGAAATTGTGCGGAAGAATCTTCGAGGACAGACCGACGGCAATCCCTTCCACTCCCTGAGCGAGGAGGAGCGGAAACTTCACGGGAAGCGTAATCGGTTCCTTGTTTCGTCCGTCGTAAGAAGCCTGCCATTCGGTAGTCTTCGGATTGAACACCACATCGAGGGCGAATTTGGAGAGACGAGCTTCGATGTAACGCGGAGCAGCTGCTCCGTCGCCCGTAAGTATGTTCCCCCAGTTTCCCTGGCAATCTATCAGCAAGTCCTTTTGGCCGAGCTGTACCAAGGCATCGCCGATGGAGGCATCGCCGTGTGGGTGGAACTGCATGGTGTGACCCACGATGTTCGCCACCTTGTTGTATCGTCCGTCGTCCAAGCGCTTCATCGAGTGCAGGATGCGTCGCTGTACAGGCTTGAGTCCGTCGTTGATGTGAGGGACGGCACGTTCCAAAATCACGTAGGAGGCATAGTCCAGAAACCAGTTCTGATACATGCCGGTGAGTTGGTGTTTCACGCCTTCTTTCTTGGTGTCGGCGGGTTTATAATCCGAATGTTGGTCTTCCAATTCAAGGTTTTCTTCGCTCATATTTATTTAATTTCCTTAATGTTCTCATGATATGCACACAAAAATACGACTTTTTCGGAAAAAAATCATTTACTTTGCACTTTATTTCGTGAAGAAGCGAATGTTTTGACTGCGGAATTTATTTTTTTGGCACGGATTACACGGATTACACGGTTTCATTTCCTTGTGTCTTTGTAGTCGTCCCGACTGATTGGATGACGCGGTTTTTTTAGGGGACTTCTGTGTCATCGCAATGGCCGGAGGCCTCGATAGGCAGTGGACGGGTTCCGTGAAATCCGTGTAATCCGTGCCTAAAACTGAAAGGAAATAACAATATAAAAATAAGAAGAAAAAATGGCACAAGAAGACGTTTTTAAGAAGCTCGTTTCGCATTGCAAGGAATATGGTTTTGTATTCCCGTCAAGCGAAATCTACGATGGCCTGGGTGCGGTTTATGACTATGCACAGATGGGCGTGGAATTGAAGAACAACATCAAGCAATACTGGTGGCAGAGCATGGTGCTCTTGCACGAAAACATTGTCGGCATCGACTCCGCTATCTTCATGCATCCTACTATCTGGAAGGCATCGGGACACGTGGATGCGTTCAACGACCCATTGATTGACAACAAGGACTCGAAGAAGCGTTATCGTGCAGACGTGCTCATCGAAGACCAGCTTGCCAAGTACGATGAAAAGATGAATAAGGAAGTGGCCAAGGCTGCCAAGCGTTTCGGCGAAGCTTTCGACGAAGCCCAGTTCCGTGCTACCAATGCTCGTGTACTCGAAAACCAAGCCAAGAAGGACGCTCTCCACGAACGTTTTGCCAAGGCGTTGAACGATAACAACCTCGAAGAACTCCGTCAGATTATCCTCGACGAAGAAATCGTTTGTCCTATCAGCGGTACCAAGAACTGGACAGAAGTCCGTCAGTTCAACCTCATGTTCTCTACCGAAATGGGTTCTACTGCCGATGGCGCCATGAAGATTTACCTCCGTCCGGAAACTGCCCAGGGTATCTTCGTGAACTACCTGAACGTGCAGAAGACTGGCCGTATGAAGATTCCTTTCGGTATCGCTCAGATTGGTAAGGCGTTCCGTAACGAAATCGTTGCCCGTCAGTTCATTTTCCGTATGCGTGAGTTCGAACAGATGGAAATGCAGTTCTTCGTGAAGCCGGGTACTGAACTCGAATGGTTCAGCAAGTGGAAAGAAACCCGCTTGAAGTGGCACAAGGCCCTCGGTTTCGGTGATGACCACTACCGTTACCACGACCACGACAAGTTGGCTCACTATGCCAATGCCGCTACTGACATCGAATTCCTCATGCCGTTCGGCTTCAAGGAAGTGGAAGGTATCCACTCACGTACCAACTTCGACCTCAGCCAGCACGAAAAGTTCTCGGGCAAGAGCATCAAGTACTTCGATCCGGAAATCAACGAAAGCTATGTACCTTACGTAATCGAAACTTCGATTGGTGTGGACCGTATGTTCCTCAGCATCATGAGTGCAGCATATCAGGAAGAAAAGCTGGAAAATGGCGAAACTCGTGTGGTATTGAAGTTGCCTGCAGCTCTCGCTCCGGTGAAGTTGGCGGTTATGCCATTGGTGAAGAAGGACGGTCTGCCAGAAAAGGCTCGTGAAATCATCAACGACTTGAAGTTCCACT
>JAFTTU010000159.1 GCA_017466635.1 Bacteroides sp. | reverse complement strand
TTGTTTCTATCAGAATGGCAAGAACAAGACTTGGGGAGATTACGGCAAGACTGCTTTGTATGGCAATAACCTGTTGTTTTGTGCCTTGGCGGGTATCCTTTGGTACAGCCAGTTCTTCGGCTTGAGCTTGGGTAAAGGATTCCTTACCTCTTCTCCGGCGTTGTTGACATTCTCCTGGTGTATCCTGATGTCGCTCAATGTGACATTCTCGAATGTATGGGGAATCATCTTGAAGGAATGGAAGGGATGTTCTTCCAAGACCATTACCGTGTTGGTGATAGGCTTGTTGGTATTGATCGTTTCTTCCTTCTTACCCGAATTATTGAAATAACTCAAAACTTATAACTCATAACTCAGATATGAACTCAATATTGAATAATCGTCCGGCATTGGCACGTGAAGTGAATAAGGTGGCCGAAGTAGCCGGTTATTTGTGGGAAAAAGGTTGGGCAGAACGCAACGGTGGTAACATTACAGTGAACATCACCGAATATGTAGATGATGAAATCCGTGCATTGCCTGCCATCAGCGAAGTTTATCAGATTGGAGCAACTTTGCCTTACTTGAAGGGATGCTATTTTTATTGCAAGGGAACCAATATGCGTATGCGTGACTTGGCCCGTTGGCCGATGGAGAATGGTTCCATTATCCGTATTTTGGATGACTGTGCTTCGTATGTAATCATCGCCGACAATCCGGTGAAGCCTACTTCGGAACTTCCTTCTCACCTCAGCGTACACAATGACCTTTTGAGTAAGGGCTCTCCTTATCGTGCTTCAGTACATACACACCCTATTGAATTGGTAGCGATGTCGCACAATCCGAAATACTTGGAAAAGGATGTGGCGACCAAGTTGCTTTGGAGCATGATTCCGGAGACCAAGGCGTTTTGTCCAAGGGGCTTAGGCATTGTTCCTTATACATTGCCGGGCTCGGTAGAATTGGCTGATGCCACCATTCGTGAGTTGGAAGACTACGATGTAGTAATGTGGGAAAAGCACGGTGTCTTTGCGGTGGATGTGGATGTGATGCAAGCATTCGACCAGATTGACGTGCTGAACAAGTCTGCCTTGATTTACATCGCTGCCAAGAACATGGGCTTCGAACCGGAAGGCATGAGCGATGAGCAGATGAAGGAAATGTCAGTTGTATTTAATTTACCGAAATGATGAAACGTATTCTGTATACGATAGGATTGCTTTGGGCCTGTGTGATGACACAGGCTCAAACATCATTGCCTCCTGTTTGGCAAGGAGGTGCTGAAGTGCAATACAGCAGTCGTACCATTGCTTATCTTCCTCCAACTCGTATCGTTTGGCAGGAAACTACCGGAAGTTCTTCGATAGAAGGTATAGACAAGCTGCTGTTGCCTGGCAATGGACAGGCTGAACTGGTAGGAGGTAAGGAATGCGTCATCCGGAAACGTCCGGACGGTAAGGTTTCTTTCCTCTTGGACTTTGGACGGGAGTTGCAAGGAGGTATTCAGATAGTGACTGGTCAGTCTTCACGAAAAGAAGCAAAGGTTCGGATACGTTTTGGTGAGTCTGTATCGGAAGCCATGTGCGACATTACTCCGGAAAATGGTGCGACCAACGACCATGCTATCCGTGACTTTCATTTCACGTTGCCTTGGTTAGGCGTGGCTGAAATCGGAAATTCGGGTTTCCGTTTCGTACGCATTGATGTGGAAGAACCGGATATTGACTTGTTGCTCAAGGAAGTGAGAGCGACCTTCGGTTATCGGGACATTCCTTACCTCGGTTCTTTCAAGTCAGACAACGACCGCTTGAACGACATTTGGATGACGGGTGCTTATACTGTTCATCTCAACATGCAGGAATACATTTGGGACGGTGTGAAGCGTGACCGCCTGGTATGGATTGGTGACTTGCACCCGGAACTCATGACCGTCAATACAGTCTTTGGCTATAACGAAGTCATTCCTAAAAGCCTTGATTTAATTCGTGACACTACACCCGTACCGAATTGGATGAATGGCATCAGCTCATACTCCATCTGGTGGCTGCTCATTCATAAGGATTGGTATCTTTATCAAGGAAACTTGGATTACCTGAAGGAACAGAAGGAATATATGACTACTTTATTCAATCACTTGATAACCAAGATTGACGATAAGGGTAAGGAAATGTTGGATGGAACCCGTTTCCTCGACTGGCCTTCTTCACCGAATGTGAAAGGTGTAGATGCCGGTTTGCAAGCGTTGATGGTCATGGCGATGGATGCCGGTCATGAGATGGCATTGGCGATGGGCGACAAGGAATTGGCTGACCGTTGTGCCAAGACTTCCAAGAAGTTGAAGAAGTATATCCCTGAACATAACCAATCCAAGCAAGGTGCTGCTCTCATGGCATTGGCAGGACTGATGAAAGCCAAAAAGGCCGACAAGGAAGTACTGAGTGTAGGTGGAGCGCAAGGCTTCTCTACTTTCTATGGCTATTACATGCTGGAAGCCATGGCGAAGGCAGGCAACTATCAAGGAGCCATGGACATTATCAGTGAGTATTGGGGAGCCATGCTCGATTTGGGAGCTACTACTTTCTGGGAAGACTTCAACATTGATTGGGCGAAGAATGCTGCCCGCATCGATGAATTGGTACCGGAAGGAAAGATTGATGTACATAGTGCGTATGGTGATTACTGTTACAAGGGATTCCGTCACAGCTTGTGCCACGGTTGGGCATCTGGACCAACTGCATGGTTGAGCCGTTATGTCTTGGGTGTAGAAGTGGTGGAACCGGGATTCAAAAAGGTCAGAATCACTCCGCATTTGGGTAATCTGAAATGGGTGGAAGGTTCGTTCCCGACCCCATACGGTGTCATTCAAATCAAACATACCAAGGGAGCCGACGGAAAGGTCGTTTCAGATATTCAGGTTCCGGAAGGTGTGGAATTGGTTAAATAAAAAAGAAATGAGAAAACAAGAACTATTGATTATTTGGGCGATATTGTTGGGCATGACGTTTTCATGCACTATCCAACAGAAGGAACAGCCATTGGTAGAGCCTTATGCAGAAGGAAAGCCCTACACCCGTTGGTGGTGGTTTGCTTCCGAAATCCAGAACTCAGACATCAAGTATCAGTTGGAGTGGTTGAAGGAAAATGGATTCGGTGGGGTAGAGATAGCTTGGGTATACCCGATGCGTGGTGATAGTACAGTGAAGCATCCCAAGTGGTTGTCCGAAGAATGGGCAGCATCCGTGAACTATGCCAAGCGTACGGCCGATTCGTTGGGATTGGGATGCGACTTCACTTATGGCACCTTGTGGCCGTTCAATGCATTCGACCTTCCCGATAAATATGGTACGCGTTCCTTCTATCAAAAGGAATCTCCGGAAGACCGTACCCTTACTTGGGATCATCCCCGCAAGGCACGCATCATCAATCACTTGGACAAGGAAGCTTTTGCTTATTATGCCAAACAAATGGATGCAGGACTGAAGGATGCCTATAAAGGTTCGAAGTCGGGCATCTTTGTCGATTCATGGGAAGTGGAAACCCGTCATCTGTGGACAGCCGGTTATGGTGAGAAGTTCAAGGAGCGTTTCGGGTATGAAATCGAACCGTTGATGGACAAGCTCTACCAGCCCGGTTATGAGGATGTGTATTATGACTACATGACCTTGATGTCGGACTATGTGTTGTATGATTTCTACAAGCCTTTCACTGACCATGCTCATACACAGGGAGCTTTCTCCCGTTCGCAATGTGGTGGTGCACCGGCAGATTTGCTTACCGCTTTCATGTTGGTGGATGTACCGGAAACGGAAGCCATTCTCTATGAACCGAACTATGGACGCATCCCGGCTTCGGCGGCAGCTTTGGCTGGAAAGGATGTGGTGACTTCCGAGACCTTCACTTGCTTGTATGGTTGGCGGAAGTGGGGCGGAAAAGGCCCTCATCAGGACGAAGAACAGGTAGCAGACATGCGTTTGATAGCCGATGCCCTCTTTGCCAACGGTACCAATCAAATTATCTGGCACGGCATGCCTTATAATGAAAAAGGTAAGGGAAAGAACGACAACCATTTTTATGCCTCCGTACATGTGGGACCTGATGCGTACTTCAAGGACCAGTTGAAGGATTTCAATGATTACATGACACGGGTTTCCCAATACATGCGCAAGGGGAAAGTCTATTCGGATGTGGCACTTTACCTCCCGTTGGAAGATTCGTGGATGGGTGTGGAATATCCCGATTCCTTGCAGATGCCGTGGGTGTGGGGTGAATACGAACTTCGCTATGTCTTTGCACCGGATTATTTGGCAGGCTATCAGCCTTTGTGGGTGAATGCCAAGGTGCTTTCCGAAGCTACTTTTGCCGATGGTGTGTTGCGTTATGGCGATTTGTCGTTCTCAGCCTTGGCTGTCGATGTGGAATGGCTGGATATAGCCGCCTTGCGTCAGATGGTTCGTTTGGCGAAGGAAGGTTTGCCGGTAGTCATGGCTCGTGAACCGAAGCAACCGGGCAAGAACAAGTCTGCGGAGTTTGCATCCTTGTACAAAGAACTAATGGCTTTGTCGAATGTTTCGGCTCAGCCGGCTGAGATTTTGACACAGAAGCCATTGTTGGAAGGTGAAAACTTACCGGATTTCTGGTGCCGTCAGGATGGCGAGGAATTGTATATCTTTGTGGCAAATCCGGCTGCCAAGAAATTGAAATACCCGTTGCGCTATGGTCAGGCTTTCGAAGACCAAGGTTCCGAACGGAGTATGGTGGTGAATACTTCAGCCGGTCCGCAATCGCTTCAATTGAAGTTCCGTCCGAATGAATCACTGTTGCTGAAAGTGGATAAGCAAGGTAAGGTAGAGGTCATCGACTTGGACTTTACAGCGAAGAAAATTAATTAAAAATCTAGTTATATGAAAAAAAAGTATTTACGTATTGCTATAGCTGCTATGGCAATTATATTTTCCGCCTGCGGCACAAAGCCTGCGTCGGAAGTGATGCGTGTCGATGCTCTTGATGCATCGGCTTGGGACGCATCCCAATGGATTTCGGTGGTTGATGCACCGGTGGTGACAGGCAAGACCGGGGATATGGAAAACAACCGGGCTGCCGATGGAGCTAACTGGTTTGTGGCTACCGTGAAGAACGAACAGAAGGTGGTGTCTGCCAAGTGGATGACAGCCGGTCTGGGCGTCTATGAAATCTTTGTAAATGGTCAACTGATTGGCGAAGAGTTCCTGAAGCCGGGTTATACTCACTATGCCAAGACCAAGCGTTCATTTACTTACGATATCACAGCAGCCCTTCAGACAGAAGCAGGTGCCGAAAACCAACTCTCAGCCCAGGTTACTCCGGGCTGGTGGGCAGACAAGATTCATACCCCTCATGGTCATGAAGGCTTCTTGGGTAAGAAGTGTGCTTTCCGTGGTGTATTGGAATTAACTTATGCCGATGGCTCGAAGAAGCTCTATGGTACTGACTTGGAAAACTGGAAGGCTGGTATTGCCGGTCCGGTGACACATGCGGCTATCTTCGACGGGGAAGCTTACGATGCTCGCATCCCGATGGGATATGCTACCGTAGAAAAATTGGCTACT
>JAFTTU010000158.1 GCA_017466635.1 Bacteroides sp. | reverse complement strand
GCGCAAGCTGTATCATCGATGTTATAGCGGTACTTGTTGCCGGCATACTGGTTTATGTAATTCTCTTCGCGTTTATACTCCTTCGAGAAAGGATTGATGAGCATCAAGCCCACATTGACCTTCTTGATGCGGTATTGAGCACTAAAAATATGGATTTCTTCACCAGTAGAAAGCATTTCCCCATAAAAATGGTCAGCATTCTTGTGATATAATGCTTGCAAGGTAAGGTTCTTGTACATCAAGGCTGCTTGAAGTTCCACCCCAAGGCTGTTTATTTGATGATAGTAGTCCAAGCCATGACTCCAATAGCTATTGTTGGAGATGCCTCCGCTCAACTGAAGCATATCCCAAAGCATACCGACACGCACATTCATACCCACACTTAGCTTCTGGAACCTGTCATGATTGGCATAGCTATGGATAAACTTGTCGTTTTCACGATAGACATGCGTCATGATAGGATTATTGCGATGGTTGTAATTGGTATAGAAACCAACATTTACCTTCCCCTTGTTATAATTCAGACGGAAACTGGCATTATTGGAATAATAAGGTTTCAAGTCTGGATTGCCTCGTTTGATTTGCAAGGAGTCGGTCAACTGGTCTACATCACTTAATTGCGAGAGCGACGGATTCATGGTACCGATATTTCCGGAAAGTGAAGCACTCCATTGCTTGTTGAAGGTATGGCTGAGGCTAAAACGGGGATTGAACGACCATTCTTCTTCATCTTCTCCACCTTGCTTGAACCACAAACGGGAAGCAGCCATGCTTATCATGTAATTGAGTTTACCCAACTTGCCTTTATATTGTGCATACCCACCGGTGTAAGCCTGATTCATACGGGTATGATATTGCAAAGTACCTAAGTAAGTGTTGTTCGTATAACTCTGGGTGTGACTGATACCTGTTGTCAGCTTTCCTCCGTTCTTGAAACCCTTCTCATAAATACCTTCCGCAATGAGCGAATACTTCTTCCCCTTCACGGCAGAAGAATAATCCACGATGTTTTCATTGTTCAGGAACTCCTGATAGCTACTCCGGTTGTAGGTGTTGATATAGGTTCCCACCGCATTGAAGGCGATGAACTGCTTGTTCTTCAAGTTCTTTTGAAAGTAGACATCCATGTAAGGAGTCGTATTTCGGTTATGCGACCAATTACGGCGATTAGTTACTATATTCGAATATTCCTCGGTCAAGAGTTTTCCCTCTTCCAGTTTGTTCGGAGAATTCAGGTTACGGAAACCGGCACTGATATTGAGCATATACTTGTTACCATCCTGCAAGTTGTAAGTAATTCGTCCATTATGATGAATGTTCTTTTCTCCATGAGGGTCAGTTGTCACCGAACGATGGTAGGTGCGTCCGTCCTCAAAAGCGAACACTTCGTTCCTTTCCGACCACATTTCTTCCGAAATGACATGTTCTGTATTGTAGTAGAAACTGAATTCAGACTTGCCGAAATTCAATTTCCCATTGGCATTTTGTCTTCCGAAAAGAGTCTTGAGGCTTTGTGTGCCATTGAAACCAAACGAACCACCCATGTCGTAACGACGCAATACGTAGTTCACCATGATGTCTGCATCGTCATAACGTGCTCCCGGGTCTTCCACCACTTCCACACGGATAATCTCGGATGGTTGCAGAGCTGTCACTTCGTTTTGGCTTGCCTTGCGTCCGTTGATGCAAAGCACGATGCTTCCGCCATCATTCGTGCCGATGGTATTGCCTATCGGATTAACCTGTATGCGAGGAATCATCAGGTTGCGTAACAAATCTACGCCATTGTTGGAAGCATTTACTTGTTTCTTGTTGGGGAATACCATTCTCTTGTCTGCCGTACTGATCATGTTGCTGGCAGTAACAGTCACTTCGTCCAGTTTCTGCGAAGCTTCTTCTACGGTCAGCGTACCCAGATTGGCAGAACGGCTGAAGCCCTGCAAGTCTACATACATGGTCTGATAACCGAGGCTGGAAATGACCAGACGATAATCACCTGCCGACACCTTCGAGAAGCGAAAACTGCCCTTTTCATCGGAAGTTTGGCCATTTACAAAGGTAGAATCGGCTTGCTGAAGAACAATGTTGGCATACGCCAACGGCTCATTCTTTTCGTCCACCAATTTACCACTAATGCTCTGTGCATTCATCGATGCCGCCATCCCTATCAAGCAAAGCATCATTACTAGATGTCTTTTCATCATTTGATGGTTGTTTTTTCGGTTGCTCTTTGATTGATTTACATACGTGCCTTCTGGCTTGAACCGGCTCCTGTTCCCTTATACTTGCTCTTGGTAGTATTGAACTTATAGCGAATGTTCAGCGTATAGGAATATTGCGAGTTGTTGAAGTCCTGATGGACGGTCTGCATCTTCCCGAAATGAGCAATAAACGAATTGTTCTGATATGTCTGGAAAGGATTGTTAGCATTCAATTTTACCGACAAACGGTCCTTCAAGAACGACTTCTGTAGTGAGAAATCCATCTTCCAGGTATTCTTAATCATGTAGGCGTTTTCCATGTTTCCCTTGGTCTGCCAATAGAGGTTTGCATCGAACAGAAAACCTTCCG
>JAFTTU010000018.1 GCA_017466635.1 Bacteroides sp. | reverse complement strand
CTTGGTCATCTGCAACAAAGTCTGTACACCATAGAACAAACCGGCTCCGGTAGTAGCCTGTACCTCTACCGCCTTATCGGTAGCAGTCAACACATAACCTTCCGCTCTTTGTACACCCGGCAATTCCGATACTTGCTTCAACACAATCACATTACTGGACGGCAATTCGGTTGCCACGGCCAATTTCAATGGAGAAGCCGCCAAGTATTCCTGCAAAATCTGTTTGTCAGTTTCCGGAGCTTCCACCCATAATTGAGTCTGCTCATTCACGGTAAAGGCCCCCCCCTGAATATCCGTCTTCAGAGGCACAGGAATGATGGAAAGCGTTTCCTTCGGTTGTTCACAGCCGACAAAAGCCAAGGCCATCAACAAACCCGCCATTATCACTAGTTTCTTCATCTTACTTTATTTTTATTCTGTTTATATCTTTTGTACGAATACCTGGTTTCAATTCACCGTTGATGATGTAATAGGATGAGCCATCCGATACCATGGCCGCACCGGCACGTGCACCTTGTTCATAATCTCCCAAGCATGTCCATCGGTCTTTCTGAATGTCATACTTCAAGAGCTTACGGTTGAACTGATACCACTCCACCGGTCTGGTCAAATACTCCTTGCCTTTGTGAATGCCTTGCAAAGCCTGAAGGAAAATATCCTTGTTCACTCCACCGGCACAAAGGATGGCATCCTCTCCCATCGGAAGAGCAACACCTCCACCTAGCGATACGGGAGTACCTGTCTCATCCACCGGAGTAGCCACCAACTTCCATTCCTTCGATGCAGGAGTATAGACATATCCATCTACCGAGAGGGTTGCTTCACGTCCTTCGCCAGCCGTGGAGAAACCGCCCCATACATAGAGCTTACCTCCCTGAGCCGCACAAACGGGCTGCACTCTAGGATTACCCGGCACACTCGCTTCCTGCTTCCAGCCTTTGTCCATGGCATTCAGATTCAATGAATACATAGTCGAAGAAGGAACACCGTCCACATTTCCACCCACAATATAGATGACATCCTCCAACAAGGCACCCGCCATGTTGTCAATCGTCACCGGCAAGGAGGGCAAGGTATTCATTACCGCTTCTCCACCTTGCAAAGATAGGATAAAAACTTCAGACAAACTACGGTTTGCCGTATTTCCTCCGACACAAATCAAACCTTTTTTTGTCGGGATAGTGACACCATAAGCCGAAGCCTCAGGCAACAAGCCTATCTCTTGCCATTGAAGGGCGGTGCCGTCCGAAAGTGAAGCGACATAAATGCCGTCATAATACACCTTCTTCCCCCCATCAGCCACCGGCACATGAGGGAAATTACATCCACCAGCCATGACGAGCTGACCATCCAGAACACCTGCATACAAAGCGGAAACTCCCTTCAGAAAACAAGAGTCTTCCTCAGGGAATCCATGCATTTTGTCCACAGACAAGGTCGGGGTATTTGAAGCAGTAGGGTGACATGCCCCCAAAAGGAACATGCCACCTACTAGCATCGCACTAAATGAAAAATCTTTAACTTTCACTCATTCATTAGTTTACAGTGATTTCATCAATGAAGATAAATGACTGAAGACCCTTACCACCATGCCAGTTAGGCAACTTGTGTTCCGGCTGCACATATACCTTAATATATTGTGTCTTCACCGGGTCGAATGTCAAGACATGGTCATAGATTTGGTTCGGGTTGTCCAAAGTCATTGCCGGATATTCTTCCTTGGCGATTTCCTTGAAGTTCTTGCCATCTTCCGAAATAGATACGGCGAACTTACGGGCATCGAATACCCAGTCACCCTTTTCAACCAATGTAGAGATAGCAACAGAACTGATTTCTGTCGGCTGCTTCATGTCGATGATAGCTTCCATATCGTTCTTGTAGAAAGCAATCCAACGACCAGTCTTGTAATTGAAGTTACCCTTCAAACCATCAAGCAATACACCGGCACCTTCGAACTTGTATTGTTCATTGATAGGTTGCAACATGGTGATTGGCTTGAAGCTTGCCTTGTGAATCTTGATTTCTTCAGTAAATACACGGGTTTCACCTGTCGCACGGATACCCTTTGCCTTGATTACGCAACTTTCCTTCAACTTCAAAGTACCTTCGTACTTGGTAGAAGCAGCAGTAGGTTCTGTACCGTCGAGGGTATAATAAATCGGACAGTTGTCGATAGTCTTAAAGATAACTTCCAACGCTTCTTCTTCGGTATTCGGTACCAAACGGCCAGTGATATCGAATGCATGAGTTGCATAGTTGTAACCCTTTACATCATACAAGTTTGTCAACTGTGGCAAACGGCTCAAGAAACATTCATAGTTCTTCTTGTCTGCACCACTCCACTGGATTTCAGACAAAGCAGCCATACGAGGCAATTCCATGTACTGGATGTGTGAAAGTGTAGCGACATATTCCACCCACAAGTTAGCTTGTACACCGATGATGTACTTCTGTTCTTCCGGTGTCAACGACTTCGGCATTGGTTCGTAGTTGTATACATTTTCCAAAGGCAAGTAACCACCGATAGCCAACGGTTCGTTGTCGATATCCTTAGTCTGATAATAGTCGAAATACAAATAAGTGTTCGGTGACATGATGACATCGTGCTTCTGCTTGGCAGCTTCGATACCACCACCTTCGCCACGCCATGACATCACGGTTGCATTAGGAGCCAAACCGCCTTCCAATGTTTCGTCCCAACCAATCATCTGACGACCCTTGCTGTTCAAGAACTTTTCAGCATGGTTGATGATGAAGCTTTGCAAATATTCTTCAGCTGTATGCTTGCTGTCACCCTTGATGCCCAACGCCTTGATACGTGCCTGACATTTCGGACATTCTTTCCAACGGGTCTTCGGACATTCGTCACCACCTACATGGATGTATTCAGACGGGAAGAGTTCCACGATTTCAGCAAATACATCTTCGATGAACTTCAACACGTCATCATTACCTGCACAAAGTACATTGTCCGACACACCCCACTGAGTCCATACTTCGTACGGGCCACCGGTACAACCGAGTTCCGGATAAGCGTGCAAAGCAGCTTGCATGTGTCCCGGAAGGTCGATTTCAGGGATAATAGTAATGTGTTGGTCAGCCGCATAAGCGATGACTTCCTTGATTTGTTCCTGAGTATAGAAACCTTCGTGAGGAATACCGTCGTACTTACCTGAGTTACGGCCGATAACGGTTTCTGTTCTCTTCGAACCCTTTTCGGTCAACAACGGACGGCTCTTGATTTCAATTCTCCACCCCTGGTCGTCCGACAAGTGCCAGTGGAAACGGTTGATGTTGTGCAAAGCCAACATGTCAATAAAGCTCTTGATGTCTTCTACCGGGAAGAAGTGACGGGAAACATCCAACATGGCGCCACGGTATGAGAAGCGTGGAGCGTCGTTGATTTCAACTGCCGGCAACGATACATTGATGCCCTGACCGGCCGGGATTGACTTACGCAAAGTCTGGATACCATAGAATACACCTGCTTCAGAACCACCGTTGATAACCACCTTGTCAGCAGAAACCTTCAACTGATAACCTTCCGGTTGTGCTTCGTTTGGAGTTACTTGAAGAACGATACCCTTACCATCTGTTCCGGCTTCTACACTCAAGGTGTTGCCTGTCAATTCCTTCACATAGTCAGCCAAGAACTGAGCGTTCTTCTGCATCTTTTCATTGCCTTCCGGATACAAAACCTTTGTACCGTTAGCCAAGGTGAAAGCACCGTCCTGTCCCATCACGATTTCCTGTGGGATAGGAATAATCTGATAATTTGCTTCTTTTACTTCCGACGAGCAGGAAAAAAGCATCAAACCTGCTGCAAACAAGCCTACAAGGCCTTTCAAGTTTTTCTTCATAATGAGTAGATTATTTAATTATACATTTTAAATGTCTGATTTTAAGAGCCACCGGCTCTGCTTTCTTTATCTTGTCTGATGTAATCGTAATCTTCTTGGTCTGTCCCGGGAGTAAGTCAAAGAAGTTATCCGTAAACTTCGCTCCTTGTATGGGAATCTCCACGAAAATGTCACGAGCCAATTGCTTGGCAGAAAGTGTCACTTCACACTTGCCGTTGAAGGTTTTGACTTTATAAGACACCTTGGACTCCGGCAATTCCTGGTCTTTCGGGTAGCTGAAGTAATGGATGACTTCCGAAAGCACTTTTCCCTGTCGGTCCTTCAACGTTACCAACAGCAACGTACGGGTAGGGTCAGTTGCCCAATCACTATATGCTTCCTTGTGGAAGACGGCAGAAGCATTGGCCGGTACTTCTCCCTTCACCGTTTTCTTGTTCAATACCTTGCCATTGAAATCCATCAACTTCCACTGCAAGGTAGCATTCTTGTAGTCCTTCAACTCATCCGAAAGGGTGTAGAAACATAGGTCATCCCCTTCCTGGAAGACATTGAGAAATACCGGAGCAAACGCACGCTTGGCTTGATAGTGCATGGCTTTCCAATTGCCATAATAGTCGATGCTCGACCATGACACCACCGGCCAACTATCGTTCAGTTGCCAATAGAGGCTACCCATGCAATACGGACGATTCCGGCGATGGGCTTCGATACCATGACGAATGCCGAATCCCTGCAAGACCAGCCCCTTGTATACCAATTCTTCGAAATCTTCGGGTACATCGTAATACAAGGCCATGGTTTTCTTGATTAACGCATTGCCGATGGATGCCTTCTGATGGGCATTCATCACCTCCGATTCGATAGCATAGTCCTTCGGCTCAGCAAAAGTGGCAATGGTCTTCATCTCGGGGAAAGCCTGAAAACCGAACTCGCTCATGAAGCGTGCCAAGTCGGTATCGAGTGTCTCGAAAGGCTTTCGTCCATACCAAGTACCCCAATTGTGGCTATCGGCAATCTTCCAGGTTTCTCTTCTGCCCCAATTGGCCTCGTAAGGCGAGCCGTGCATGTAGAATCTGTCTGCATCGAGTTCCTTCACCATGGAGGGGAGAAGCTGATGGAATAGCTTGTCATAACCCTTCTGCATTTCTTCCCAGATGACGGGATTCTTGTATCTCCGCTTCCATCCCCAGAAGCGCATGCCTTCATAAATTTCATTGTTACCACACCACATCGCCAAAGAAGCATGACCACGCAAACGCTTGATGTTGTATTCCGCCTCTTCCTTCACCCGGCGTAAGAAGTTCGGGTCGCTCGGATAGGTAGTGCAGGCAAAGATGAAGTCCTGCCATACCAAGATACCCATCTCGTCGGCGGCCTCATAGAACCGGTCGTCTTCGTAGATGCCTCCTGCCCACACACGAATCATGTTGTGATGGGCATCCTTCACGTCTTGCATCAGTTGGCGATAACGTTCGGTCGAAACATTCGGCAAGAGGGCATCGCTAGGGATGAAGTTTGAGCCCTTGGCAAACATGGGCTGACCGTTCACGACGAAATAGAAGGACTTGCCATCCTTATCGTCTTCCATCACGACCTTTACGGTACGCAATCCCACCTTTTTCTTTTCCGACGCAACAACCTTACCATCCACCTTCACGCTTATTTCGAAGTCATACAAGGCCGGTTCACCCCAACCGTTCGGCATCCACAAGTGAGGACAGTCGATTTCTATCGGCAGGCTTATCCGATTGCATCCCGGTTGCAAGGTCACGTTCTTGTGTTCCGTCACCTTCGGTTCATCCTGATAGGCATAAGTCAACGTCACCTCGGCTTGTCGGGGAGCTGAAGCCACACTCGTCACTTCCAGCATGTTGTTCAACTTAGCAAACTCCCGGCTGACTGATTCCTGATGCACAAAATAGTCATCCACACGGGCTGCATCGTATAGCTCCAAAGTGACGGGTCGCCAGATACCACTGGTGGCCAAACGGATGCCCCAATCCCAGCCGAAGCTATAGGGTGCTTTCCGGCTATAGACACTCACCCGAATCTTGCTATGGTCATTGTCCGCCGGATATGCAAAACCATCGGTTTCCCACTGGGGAAGGGCTTGCTTGATGGGCGAATGGAAATAGACTTGCAAGCGGTTCTCCCCTTCGCGAAGCACTTCCTTCACGGGCAGTTCATAACCCACAAACATGTTGTCCGTACGTTCCAGCAAAGAGCCGTTCAAGTAAATGTCGGCATAGGTGTCCAAGCCATCGAAACGCAAGACCGCATCCTCACGCTCCACTTGTTCCTTGGTTAGGACAAAAGTCGTCCGGTATTGCCAATCCTCCTTTTCCACCCACTGAACCTTTTCTTCGTTCATCCCGTAGAACGGATTTACCAGCTTACCGTTATCCATCAAATCCTGATGCACCGTACCCGGAACCTTGGCGGGTAGCCATTCTCCTTTCCCGGCCTGAGAGAATTCCCATCCCCGGTCCAGGCAGATTTTCTCCGGCCCCTGATACCCCGTTGCACTAAGCATCATCGGGAATACTCCAAGCATCAAGATTATTATCAGTTTCTTCATATCGATTTCCTTACATTATTATAAATCCGAACGGAATGTCGAAGCCGGAAGGCCTGCCCCATTCACCAGATTGGCCCGTGTGAAAGGTTGCCAACCATAACGGACAATCTTCGGAGTCTTCACTTGGTCACTCCACACCTTGATTTGATTTCCTTCCATCATTGCCTTGGCCGGATAGAACATCTGGTCATCTCCTGCGATTTCGAAAGTGCGGAGTTCATGTCCGTCCGATGCCTTCAAGCCTTCGGCATGGTCGAATGACACATACGCCACGTTCTTTTGGAAAGAAATATTCTTATAGAGTGGACCCGAAGGCACCACGTTCTGGTTTCCATACGTTTGATTCAACGCCCAGCGTGCCAACCGTTCGCCCACCTCCTGTTTGCGGATAGGATGTACATCGAGGGAGTCGCCCTTGTCAGTACATACCGCCATGCCCGTGTGGGGAATTTCTTCCATCAGACGGCGCTGGCTATCCCGGAACCAAGGCCATGAAGGACGGTTCAGGCTGGACAATTGCACATAATAGAAAGGCATGTTCGCATTGTTCCAATTCTTGCGCCAACTCTGTACAAGGAGCTTGAACAATTTCTCATGGGCATCCTTGTTGTGAGCATTTGATTCGCCTTGATACCAGATGACTCCCTTGACGGGATATTGTTGCAAAGGACGGATACCTGCCTCATACAGATAGCAAGGCTCATACGGATGACGTTGGAATTTATAGGAAGACTTCTTCACGTTCAGGGCGGCACGTCCACGCACCCAGTCCTGGATGAAATCGTTCTTTGTCCAGTTTCTCAAGATAGCAGGAAACTCGTATTCCAGCGTACGACGGTCTACCCATGCTTCGGTGGGCGAGCCTCCGATGGCATTGCATATCAAGCCTACGGGCACCTTCAAGCTATCTTGAAGCATCTTGCCGAAATAATAGGCGATGGCCGAGAACTTACCTGCTGTTTCGGGCGAACAGATCGTCCACGAAGCATCGGTGAAATACTGAAGATGGTTCAAGGAATCGAGCACGGAGGATTGCCACTCCACCGCATCGGTACGCCAACGTGCCTTCATGTCGAAGAGACGGATTTGGTCATTGGCAGCTTCCGGAACATCACGCTTTGCCGTTGCCGACCAGTCCAACCAAAACTCCATGTTCGACTGACCTGAGCAAAGCCAAACCTCGCCTGCCAATACATTATTATAGAGTAACTCCTTCTTTCCTGCCGAGATGCTCAACTTATAGGGACCACCTGCCTTCAGTGGGTCGAGCATCACCATCCACTTACCATTGCTGGCCGCCACGGTCTTTTTCTTCTGCCCAGCTATCTTCACCTGCACGCTTTCCCCGGCATTGGCCTTGCCTTGGAGGGTCAAGGTCTGTCCGTGCTGGAGTACCATGTTGTCCGAATACATGCCCGACATCTGCAAGCCACCGAAGTCACCGGTGATGCCTTCATACACCGTCTTAGCAAGGATAGCCGCACCTTCGGCATTGGGATGAACGGCATCTTCCAGCATGTAAGGATAAGGATAAAGGGGTTCGTGGAAGTCTATCAACTGAACACCTTCGGAACGAGCTATGCACTCGATGGCCAACTGGATTTCCTCATGCCAATCGCGAGTACCCGACTCGAAACGCCAATGTCTGTCCGAGAGTGGAGTCATTCGTGCCAAAAGGAAACGAACCTTCGGGTTCACTTCACGGAAGGATTGCATCAGAGAACGATAGTCGCCGATGAATTCATCCCGATAGTTCGGCCAATTGCGTGGATCGGTGTCGTTGATGCCGAGGTGGATGACCACGATGTCACCCGCAAAGGCCAAGGCATCCTTGTATTCCTGTTGCTGGGTGTAGGGACGATGGCCGTTGTTCAGGAGTGTAGCTCCCGGCTTGCCGAAGTTGCCCACCTCGTACTTGTCTCCCAACATGCCCTGAAGCTTCACGGGATAGGCGTTCACTTCCCTGTCCGCTACACCCGTACCGTAAGTGATGCTGTTTCCCACACATGCCACTTTGATTTTCTCCTGAGCGTAGGTGATACAGGAGAGAAATAAAGCCAAACTTAATATGTAAGATTTCTTCATAATCATATATTTTTTATAAGTCTCCCCCTTATGAAGGGGGTCAGGGGGATGTTCCATTGGCATTCGTAACCCATTCCCCCTGCGGATGTTACATCCCCCTACCCCCTTCATAAGGGGGATTGGAGATACTACAATTTCTTATCCGGTGAATAAACCAAGCCTTCCACCGCATGCTGACCGTCAGGAGTTACGAACACAGTGGTGAACATCCACTTCACGAGACGTACTTCATTGCTTCTGAACTTGCCGATAGGGAGCTTCCAGAACACCTTGTTCCATCCCTTGTTCAGTTTCACCATGATGGGCGGACGAGCCACGCAATTCTCGTTGCCGAGGGCAATTTCGTTGCTCTTGGTGGTGTGGATAGCGGTCCATGTCGGAGGGGCTACTTCTTCATCGTTAATCCAGAGACGGCTTCCGCGATAGTCCCATGTACCCTGCTTAGGAGGCAAGTCCATTTCCGAACGGCTATAGTTCTGCGTCTCTGCCCACAAACCCACTTCCTGAGCCTTTGGAGAGTAGACCCATGTATAAGCGTATGCCGTATGGTTTTCCTTCGGGTCCTTATAGAAAGTCGGAATGCTGGTAGGAAGACCTCCCCATACATGACGGAAATAGATACCGGCACCGATGGCCGACTTCACGCCATATTCCTTTCCTTCATACTGATAGCTGTCCTGCAAGCCTTGTTCGGGTGGAAACACCTTTGTCATATCTCCCCCGTTCGGGAAAGCATCGGTAATGTTCCACTTCACATTCGTCTGCTTCACATAACCGAACGGATAGCTTTGGAAATACTTGTCCTTATGAATGAGCATACGCTTTTCGAAAGCGGCAAAGTTCTTGTACGTTTCGGTATTCTCGTTCCACATCATCGTTCCTTCGCCATCGAAGTATTGAGAACCTCCACCCAACCAAGTGCGTTCGGCCAAAGCCAGCATGCTCGGATAGAAGTTGTTTTCGAGTACCATGTTCTCTTCCGAAGAGAGCAGGCGGTCGTGCCACAAGGCTACGATAGCACCCACCACATCGTCGGTCTGATGGGGTTGGTTATACACCTTACTATCATACAATGCCACCACATCGGCAAAGGTATCGAAATGGTTGGTATAATGGAAACGGCAATCGATGTGTGGGATGCCCGGTGTCACCTTTCCGTTGAAGCTCCACATTTGAATCATGTCGATTTCACCCGGCTTGTATCTCCATCCCGGATTCCACGAAATTACCTTCTTGCCTCTTTCACGGATAAAGGACACCATCTCGGGCACGAATGTCGGATTCGAGAAGCCCACTTCGTCCGTTCCGATATGCAGATAAGGCACATCGGCAAAGGTTTCGCACACCTCGTCGATGAGGAGTTTCAGAATCTTCGTACCTTCGGGACTTTGCATGTCATGACGGAAGGTGCGCTTGAAGGCCGCGCTGTGTCCCGGCATATCCACTTCGGGGATGAGCAGCATGTTGTGTGCCTTGCAGAATGCCACGAGTTCCTTGGCCTGTTCGATGGTGTAATACTTGCCCTGCAGACGAGTCATGTTCACACTGTCGTTCAGCATCGGGAAAATCTTGCTTTCCAATCGCCATGCCTGGTTTTCAGTCAAGTGCCAATGAAAGACATTGATTTTATATCTGGAGAGGATTTCGATTTCCTTTTTCAGTTCGTCCATCGAAAGATAGCTTCTGCCGATGTCGTGCATGAAACCACGAATCTTGAACGCCGGCCAGTCCACGATTTCACAAGCCTGGTAGCGGCCCTTCTGTTGCTCCAACTGACGGAGAGTCTGCATGGCCCAATAGACACCCTTTTCGGTAGTCGCTTCTACCTGAATGCTCTTACCGGATACCACCAAGCGATAGGCTTCTTCTTGATTCAATTCTGCACCTTCTATCTGCGGAACCATCTTCACAACGATTTCACGAGCAGATTTGTCCACCACAGCACCTCCGGCTTCGGCAATGAAGTTTTTCCATTCTTCCTGCCATACAGGAGTAGTCAACTTGACATTTCCAACACGGAAGTTACCGCCTTTGGCTATAATTTGTTGAGGTTTTGGTAGTAGATTTTCAATGACCCCTGCCTGAACGGTCAAACATAAACACATCAAGACGAGCCACAAAGAGAACTTGTTTTTCATAGTTATTGCATTATTATGTATATTAGTCAATTTAATTCGGTAAAAATACGGAAAAGTATGGATATTCCCAAATAAATCTTGATTCTTTTATACAAATCATCAAGTGAGAAAGAAAATGATCGAATAATGTTTTGGCAGATTCCTATCACTAACAATCTTAAATTTCGCAAGTAACTCCCTCTCCCATGTAAGACTAAAATAGATTTATTTTTCATATTTTTCCCTACATCTCTACAGCAAATCTGATAATCAGACATTTACACCATGTAGAGAACATGTAGAGAACTTATTCTCTACATGATTGGATTCTCTTGAATGTATAAACTTTTCAATGCACTTGTAAACAATTGATAATCAGCATATATTATTTGTACACAGTATTGTGTCTAATTGTACAAAATACTGTGTCTAATTAGACATAATGCTTTGTCTAATTAGACAATGTACTGTGTACAAGTAATGCAAAGGAAACGAAAAGCTTTGAAAATGTAGAGAAAATTGTTATTCCTGTAGAGAAAAGAGGGATTTCTGCGTAGTTTTTGAGAAAAATCGCCCGACACTATCGGTATTTTGCACATTACAAAGGCTGATACTCGGTTCCTTTCCGTTGCAAGCGCAAAGGAACCGATGCAAAAACAGCCTCTTTTATCGCAAAGATTTGTCAAAAACGGGGCGAAAGATGGTGTGCCAAAAACATTGACTCACTTCTCCCAATGAAACCGGAACCCGATGGTGATGTTCAGACTCAGCGGATTCTCGTTGTAATGGGTACTCAGGTCATTTCCGTTCTTGAAATAGTAGTGGATGCCAGGCTCGGCATAGAGGCTCAGGTCCTTGCCCAGCATGTATTCGGCACCGATGGAGGCCAAGGCAGAGAACAACAGCTTCTTGTCGCTGATGGTTTCTACCAATGTACCCGGCCGTTGGTTCTCGTCGGTATAGCGGGTCGTCGCCTTTCCGCTGACCAACTTTTCCACTTGTCCGCCGGCAGAGAGATACCCGCGGAAACGTTCACCTTGCCAAATGCGTAGCCCTACCTGAAGCGGAATACCGATGTAGTGCAACTTCTGCTTGGTCTCGTAAGGCGTAGAGCCATGATACGAAAAATCGGAGGCCAAGTAGCTGTACGTCAGTCCACTCTGAACGTGCCAACGCTCGTTCAAGTTGTATCGCAGGGAGATACCCAACCGCACGGGAATGTGATGTTTGGCCTCTTCTCCACCCTTTTTACGACTGAAAGAACGACTGGCTACACGGCTAAGGCTACGGCTGTCGGTAGAGGTAGAATCAGCGCCATTTGTCCCGTTGTCAGGTTGTCCCAAAATGCCTCCTCCACCACTTCCATCAGGAGGAATAGGATTAGAAGATGGAGGAACACTCTCCACATATTCTTCTTTACCTGGAGTAATCGGAGTCGCCAATCCCGAATAATACACCCCGACATCCAGCGAAGCACGTTTCTTGCGTGAAGGGACATACGCCCACTGATTTCGCTGGGGTGATGCCTCTACAGGCTTGGTGGATGGAGGTGTCGGTCGGTCGATGGTGTCCGGCTCTTCCTTTTCGGGTTCCGTCTTTTCTTCCAAATGGGCTTCTTCCTCCGAGGACGCAGGAAGGGTATCGGTTTTCACGATGGCCTTTGCCAACAGGCGGCTTGCTTGCGGGATAGCTACGGGAGGATTCTCAGTCGCTTCTTCCTTGGGCAGGACGGGAGCTTCATCCACCTTCACGGGGAGGCTGCTTTCCACTTCGGGGAAGACGATGGCGGTCTCTTCGCGCTGGAACCAATGACTCAGCCCGAACAGCAGGACTATCACGGCAGCTACGGAAGCCACGCGGAGAAATACACCCGACACCGTGCGACGGCGAGGGGCAGGCACAGGCGACAAGCCCCGACGGAGCATTTCCGCCTTGACATCGTCCAACAGACCTTCGGGGGCTTTCTTCGGAAAGTCCTTCAACCGGTCATGCATGTCTTGTTTCCACTGCTTTTTCATCTGTCTTCCGTTTGCTGTTTATACATTCTTATCATTTCCGCCAGCATCCTTTTCGCTCTCAGGTATTGCGAGGCCGAGGTGCCGGGCTGTATCTGGAGAATCTCGGCTATCTCCTTGTGGCTCTTCCCCTCGACGACGAAGAGGTTGAGCACCGCCCTGTAGCCGGGCGGCAGTTTCCGCACGAAGGCGAGCAGCGTTCCCGTGTCCACCCCGTCCGTGTCCGGCTCCTCCCCTTCCTCGTCGGGCAGATTCTCGATGTCCGGACCATGCAGGGCGATGTACGTCTGCTTCTCCTTCTGGAGCTGAACCAGTGCCTCGTTCACGGCAACCTTGGTAATCCAAGCCTTCAGCGACCCCTTTCCCCGATATTCGAACTGATGGAACTGGGTAAATATCTTGACAAGGCTTTCCTGCATCACGTCCTTCAGGGTGTCTTCGTCGGAGATGTAACGGGCGCATACACCGGTCAAGTAATCGGCGTATTCCTGGTAGAACTTGTCCATGGCGGAGGGTTCGCCCTTCCGCATCAAGTCCACGATGTGTCTTTCCTTATCTTTCCAAAGAAGAAGCATTCTGTGTTTTTACATCTGTACTACCTTTCCCATAAAGAGCACGGCACCGGTCGTGTTCTCGCGGATGGCAAAGGCGAACGGACGGTCCATGCGGATGGTTGGGGTTGGTGGAGGAGTAACGACAGGACCAGCTGAACCGGCCATGCCCATCGTTGTTACAGCCGATGCCTCAGTTCCCGCTTCATTCACATCAATGAAAGTGTCCTGAGCGATTTGGCCAACGAACAATTCTTCGTTGATGCCCGGCAAGGAACCAGGAATGAAGATTTGGCTGATGCCCATTTCCTTGACGCACTTCATGATTTCTTTCGGATAGCTGGCTTCTATCTTGAACTTCGGAAGTTCCACGTTTACTTCCCATCCTCCCATGCTCAGTCTATTCCAGTCGAGGGTAGGCAAGATTTCGTCTAATGTGTAGTTTTCCTTCGGCACGACAATCACCATGCTGAATGTCTGGTCTCCGTATGGAAGTTCCACCGCCATGTAAGGATCACCCGCGCTATCACGGAAGTTGAATCTCTTTTTCAAGTGCATCATGTCCACTTCGCTGGTCGTTCCGTCCTGATTGTGGAAGGTTGCTTTCTTGGTTTCCTTCTTGTCGAACGGGAGCGTCCATTTACCCTTCAGGTAGCAAGCGTTGGCAAGCACCACCCGTGTAAAGTCATCTATTTGCAGGCTCAGATCCTTGATGGTGCCGTTGGTGGCTTTCTCCGCCCATTCGTTGATGGCCTTCTTGGCCTTGTCTGCCTGAGTGAAGTCGATGTCCTTCACATCGGCATCGAAGAGAGCCTTGTTGTTCTGGATGAAATCCTTCCCCACTTCGAAGTTTTCCTGCATCCAGATGGCGTTGGCAAGCTTGATGGTGAAGTCCTTGTCTTCCTTCGCCAAGGTCTGTGTCAGGTTGTAGAAGAAGCTGTTGAGCATGTCCAGCGAGTAGTCTTTCATGCCCATGGTATCGGTGATTTCCTTCAGTGCCGCTTCGCTGCATCCGTTGCTCAGCATCCCGAGAGCATATTGCAAGCTCATGGGCGAAATCATCAGGTTGGCATCGGGCACCTGTCGGTTCATCTGAAGCATCAGCTTGTTGGCAAACACATTTCCTTGCTGTGCGATGGCATTGCGTGTTGGTGCGTCCAGTTCTACCAATTCAAAAGTCGGATTCACTGGAGGTGCAGGAACGGCAAGCGTATCATCGTTGCTACACGAGCTACAGAGTCCTGCACAGAGAGCTGTGATAAGCAATAGTCTTTTCATCTTCTTGTTGTTTTAAAGGTTAATGAATCTGTCTTACACCCCATAAATAGGGAAAAGCCCAAAACATTGCACCGAAAATACCACTTTTTTCATAAAAACATGAAATTTTTCATTTTCCCATGCAATATTTTCACGTATTTTGCATTTATAGAGTGAAACAGCCCATAAAACGAACATATATGAACAAGAAAAACAGATGGAAAGTCAGCAGCCTCTTGTCCGGGGCATTGGCTTTGTTGGGATTTGCCGGATGCAGCGACAATGAAGAATACCCGATGGAGCTTTATGGCACTCCGTCGGTATCTTATCGGGTCGTAGGTACAGTGACCGACGGGGATGGGAAACCGCTGAAGGACATTCAGGTAGTAGTGGAGAATCCTTATGCGAATGCACACTTCGACGACGAAGGAAAACCCATCAAGACCAAGTACGAAACCGGTGAACTAACTCCCGACACGGTCTACACGGACAAGGACGGAAAATTCGAGTCGCATTGGACGGGAGCATTCAG